>NZ_JAGGMO010000005.1 GCF_017875395.1 Methanococcus voltae
TGTGAAGTGAATCCTTCTGAAGTACCCTCTCTTGCTTGAGCTTTATATATTGTTCCTGCCCCACTTCCTCCACTCGATGGTGTTGGTTCAGGTTCGGGCTCAGGGGTAGGTTCTGGTTCAGGCACCACTATTGTAACATTTATATTTTTACCAAATTCTGAAGTACATCTTTCGAATGTAGTTGTAGCAGATAACATTGTTGTATTATTGAAGGCATATGGCATTGTTGAAACATTGAAGGTTTTTTCAAAGTTTCCATTCTCATCCGCAATGATATCTCCAATGTAGAAATAACCTTCCCCGTAATAATTTCCATTATCTTCATTACCTACTAAATTATCTCCAACTTCTGAATTTTTCACAAAGAAAACTTCAACTTTTGCGTTGGCAAAGACTGAACTACCGTTATTAACTCCGATATATCCTGAGATTTTAAGTTCATCGTCTGTTAAATTTGCATACTCCATAATAGGGAAATCAACACCTCTATTAGGTATTGAACTACTTAATGTTCCAGTATTAGGAGTTACTTTTCCAATAAAATCAAAATCTTCATATAAATTAATCCCTAAGTATTTATTGTTCCATATTCTATTTTTAGATATTGTATTGTCTATACAACTATCCAAAGCACCTATTAAAGTAATACCTTCAACTTCATTGTCATGTATGCTATTATTTTCAATTGTTGCATTTATACAGCCTGCTAAATGTATTACTGAAGGGAATGAAGATTCAGTACCGTAATATCTCAATCTAAAGCCGGTTATTGGCTCTGAAAATTCTGATTTTGGTATTTTTACTTCATAAACCTGGTGTTTGTATGTTACTTTAGGTGTTAGTTGGAATCCGCCCAATCCATATTTTGTATTATAATCATCAATTCTGTATGATGATACATTGCTATCAGTTTTAAAATCAAACTCAACGAAATCTTTGCCGTATTCATTTGTGTTATCCGAAGCGACATCGAATGCTATGTAGTAGTAAGATTCGTCTTCCAATATGTAAAGGTAGTTTTCTGCATCAGGGTGTCCACTTGTTGATACCCAGTTAATTTTGTATTCTGTATCCATACCGTTTACTTCGTCTATTACTCCATCAACGGTTAAAGTACCTGCCTGTGTATTGAAATCTACGAATTGATTTAATATCGGATAGTTAACTGGTACACCGTGACCATATTCATTAGCTTTCATTGACAATTTTATTTTTGGGCTGTTTGCCAATTGTTCATCTGTTAAATTTATGCCCATGTGTACTTCTTTTCCACTTGTTACTGCAACGTTATTATCGTCAAATTTTACATCTTCTAATATATCTGTTTCATTTGTTAATTCATTTGACGAATCATATACATTTAATAAATTTTCTTCAGTATTGTATTCTTCTATTTTATTTATGATATCGTATGATTTTGCATAATCAGATGATAATTCATCATTCAAATTATTTTCTGAATCATATAAATCATATGAAACTTTTTCAATATCTGAAAATGGCGTATTTACAGGAATAATTTTTAATTTTATTTCCTTTTGAGGAATTATGTCAAAGTCATAAATTTCATAATTAGAATTATAGTGATAATTACCTATTTCTATCCATTCGTTATTTACATTTTGGAATATGTGGAATGTACTTATTGGTCTTCTAATATTTTTCATTACGTTATTTCTGCATATGAAATTATGTGTTTCGTAGAGATATATTGCTCCAGCGTCACTATCTTCAATTATACTATCTTCCAAAAGGAATTTATTACCATTCTGTGCCCTAATAGCAAGATATGAAATATTGAATGTACAATTCGTTACATTGAGTTCTTTACCCCTAAGGTGGTAAATTGAAGTTGAAAGAGTATCTCTAAAATTACAGTTTTTAACTGACATACGTGACCCACCTGTAAAAATACCATATTGTGTTGTAGACATATTTGTATTTTCAACTGTGATATTGTCATAATCTGAATCTATACCCTGTTGTGTAGCACTAAGCAATAAAGAATTGTTAACGGTGTAATCACAAGCTATAGAGTCTATAGATATAGTTGCACCAATTATGAAAACATTGTCTATTATAGAATTATTAGCACGAGCTAATCTAATACCTCGATCAAACGCTTTGAGTATGGTGTTTTTAATAGTGATGTTACTTAAATAACCTGGATTATTGGTAGAAATCCCAAAGTCGTTTACCCTATTACCCATTATTTGATGACCATTGCCATCTATGATAACATTGTTTACTTCAATATATATTGCATTAACCTCATTAAAACTTATATTTTCACTAAGTATGTACGTACCAGGAGTAGATATTGTATATGTACCCCCATTAAAGTCAGCTTGGCTAAGATATTGCTCCCCGCTTGACATACTTAGAGAAAACAAGGTTAAAATTACCATAATAATTATATATTTTTTCATAGTCTCCCCTTATAATATTAAATATTTTGTAAAAATAGAAATAATATATTCTACTAATTAAATTTAAGAATATAGTACATTATATAGGTTTTTAAATATATAAATTATATAGAATTATCCTGCAATAATAGAAAAATAGAATAGTGGAAAAATAGAATAATAATGATAAAATCCAAATCAATAAAGATAAAAAGTATAAAAATAAATTTATAAATAGAAATAACATTATTAATACTATTAATACTAATAATAAATATAATATATAAAATAAATAATGATTATAGTACTAACTTTTAGGGGGAGGAGCAATATGCAATACAAAAAGATATTAGTACCAACAGATGGTTCCGATGTATCTCTTGAAGCAATTGAACATGCGGTAGCAATAGCTAAAACTACAGGTGCTGAAATATTCGGGGTTTATGTGTTAGACACTACACCTTATACGGAAATACCTGCTGACGGATTATGGAGTAATTTAAAAGAGATACTCGAAGAAGAAGGAGACAACGCATTGCATCTTGTTGCAAAAGCTGCAAGAAAATATGATGTAGCATTTAAAAACCAAGTTTTAGAAGGAAATCCGGAAAAAGAAATCGTTGAATTTGCTGATAAAATTAACGCTGACCTTATTGTAATGGGTACAACAGGTAAAACTGGATTTGATAGACTTTTATTAGGTAGTGTTGCTGAAAGAGTTTTAAAACATACAAAATGCCCAGTTTTACTCGTTAAACAAAAAGAATAATCATTAATTCTTCTCTATTTTTTATAATTTTTGCAATTTATAATTTAACACTTTAAAAGTAGTTAAACCCAAATTCTGATTTTGTTTTGGATTTATAAATAAATAAAAATAGATAATTCGTTTTAAAGTACATTATAATGTTTATTTTAATATTGTACCTATTAACTATTTATATCTTGAAAATTAGAATAAAATAATATAAAAATGTTTATAAAATTTATTATAAAAGTTATTATAAAAATAAGTATATAAAAATTATTAAAATTATTACAATTATTAAGATTATCGGGAAAATATGACAGGACTTATAATTTGCGAAAAGCCAAATGTGGCAAAAAAGATAGCTGACGCCTTGGGGAAACCTAAAAAGAAATCACAAAACAAAGTTCCTTACTACGAAGTAGATAAACAGGGCAAAACTTATTATGTAGCGTCAGCTGTAGGTCATTTATACACGCTTATAGAAAAAAATAAAACCAAATTCGGCGACTATCCAACTTACGATATTGATTGGGCACCTGCTTCAACCGTTGAAGGTAAAGAATACGTTCAGAAATACATAAATGTGTTAAAAAAGCTTTCAAAAGAAGCTAATGAATACTATGTAGCTACGGACTGGGATATCGAAGGGGAATTAATCGGTTACCACGCTTTACATTATGCTTGCGGTCAAGATATCGCAAAAAGAATGAGATTTTCAAGTTTAACGAAAAAAGAAATCGTAAAATCTTTTGAAAATACTGACGGCATTGATTTTGGATTAGTTGATGCGGGAGACAGTAGACACAAAATAGACTGGTTTTTCGGCATTAACATCTCGAGAGCATTAATGCAAGCAATTAGCTCCGCTAAAAGATGGAAAACGATGAGTACGGGTAGAGTACAAGGTCCTGCACTTGCTTTTTTAGTTGAAAAGGAACTTGAAATACAAAAGTTTGTACCAGTCCCTTATTGGGTAATTAATGCTAACCTCATAAATAATAATGGAAACAGCGTAAGCGCTGATGAAGAAGCACCACTCATTGCTACACACGAAATAGATAAATTTTGGGATGAAGAAGAAGCAAATAAAGCATATGGCAATGTAGAAGGTCAAAAAGAAGCTATTGTAGAAGAAATCAAGAAAAATAAAAAGAAGATAAAACCTTATCCTCCGTTTGATTTAGGTACTCTACAAAGAGAAGCACACAATGCTTTTAGATATTCTCCAAAAAGAACACAGGAAATAGCTCAAAAGTTGTATGAAAAAGGTTATTGTTCATACCCGAGAACTAGCTCCCAAAAATTACCTAAAGATGCAGAATATATGAAGGAAGTTTTGAATAAGCTATTAAAAAGTAAGGAATACGGAAAATACGCTTCAGAAATTCTTGAAAAGAACTTGAAACCTATGGAAGGTAAAAAGGATGATCCTGCACACCCTGCAATTCACCCGGTAGATGTTCCTAAAGAAGCATTACCCGATGATGAACAAAAATTGTACAATTTAATTGCAAGAAGGGCACTTGCTGCATTCTGGGATGACGCAGAACGTGAATATTCAAAAGTAACCTTAGATATAAACGGCGAGAAGTTTAAATTAAGCGGTTCACGTACCACACACGAAGGCTGGCACGAAATCTATTACTTTACGAAATTTGATGAGAATGAACTTCCCGAAATGAAAAAAGGTACTGTATTATCCATAGAAAGTACGGAAAAACTTTCAAAAGAGACCAAACCACCTAAACGTTACACCATGGCCTCAATTATCAAAGAACTTGAAACAAGACAATTAGGTACTAAAGCTACAAGAGCCGATATTTTGGAAAAACTTACCAAAAGAGGCTACGTTATTGAAGACGGCTCCCTTAGTGTTACTGAATTAGGTATTGGGGTTATAGAAACTCTTAAAAAATACTGTCCTGAAATCGTAGAGGAAACACTTACTAGAGATTTAGAAGATAAGCTAGAAAAGATACAAGACCATAAAATAAAAAAAGAACAAGTTATTGAAGAAACTAAGGTAAAACTATCTCAAATTCTCGATGAATTTAGGAAAAAAGAGAAAGAAATAGGTAATGAACTTGTAGATAAAATCGATTCTACAAATAGGTCATTGCAAATTATTGGTAAATGTAAATGTGAGGGGGACCTCATAATTATTAAATATAAGGGCAAAAGCAGATTTGTAGGCTGTTCAAATTATCCAAACTGTGAGATTACATACCCACTTCCTCAAAAAGGAGCTATAAAAATACCAAATAAAGTTTGTGAAGTTTGTGGGCTCCCGATGATAAATTACATGGGCAAGGATTTATGTGTTAATATAGAATGTAGTTCGAGAATTTCAGAGGAAGATAAGAAATTACTTGAAAAAATTGAGAATGAAAAAGAAGATGAAAAGAAATGCCCTAAATGTGATGGGGTTTTAACCATTAAAAGAGGAGCTTTCGGCGTATTTAGGGGTTGTTCAAACTATCCGGAATGTAAATACACAGAAAACTTAAAAGGCGAATCCAATGAAAAAGAAGTAGTTGGAAAATGTCCTAAATGTGGTAGCGATTTAGTTAAGCGTAAAGGTAGATTTGGGGAATTTATCGGCTGTTCAAATTACCCGAAATGTAGGCACACTGAAAAAATCAAAAAGGAAGGGGAAGAAGATACAGTAGAAAAAAAGGAAACGAAGAAGGCTACTACTAAGAAAACAACCGCGAAAAAGACTGCTACTAAAACCACCAAAACTACAAAGCCTACAGCTAAAAAAACTGCTACTAAAAAGACTACAGCTAAAAAAGCAGATTCTAAAACCACTACAAAAGCAAAGAAAGCTACTACTAAGAAAAAAGAATAATTAATTTATAATTAAATAATAATTGCTAATTAATTACTAGTTAAATAATAATTAAATAATAGCTAAATAATAAATAATAAATAATAAAAAATAATTACTTCTCTTTTTTTAAGAATTCTAATTCATAATCTTTTGGAATATATTTTTTTAATTCACCATTTGGTCTTAATCCATATAATAACGCTTTATCGGTGTAATTTAATATTAAATTCATTATGTCGTTTGAATTTATTCTATAATATCCTTTTGAAAGTTCTATTTCATTAAATGCGTTTGTATTATCACTACCTACGCTATTGCCATATATTGCAATCGGTACCAATTCCCCAGAGTGTATTAAATTACCGGTTGAAGGCGTAGCATGGTCTCCGGTGATTATATATAAATTTTTATTATTATTTTCTGTTTCTTGGTTAATTTCATCCATTATAATCTTTAAATCGTTATCCAACTTTTCTAAGACGTTTACTTTATTAAAAGGGTTTTTTGTATGCCCTGCTTCATCAGGCTCTTTTGTATGGATATGTATAAAATCATAGTTTGAATTATTATTATTATTATTATTATGGATACTATCATAATTATTATTTTTAAATTTTAACCCTAATTTAAGAGCCTTTTTAAAATCTTTTTCATCATAATAATCCATTCTTAGTAATCTAGCCAAACCTTTAAAAAGACTACTATTTGCAATTATTACACCGTTTAAACCCCATTTTTCTTTAAAAGAAGGGATTTTTTTATAGCTACCTGCCCATTTTGTTAATAAAAAGTTTGCAAGAGATTTATTAGTACTTTTACGCTCCATATTTATTTTTTTGGACTCTAAAATATCATTACAAGCTATTAAATATTTATTTAATGCCTTTGATACATTTAAAGCATTCTGATATTCCTCAAAGGTTTCTATCAACTCAATGACTGGTTTAACCTTTATAACGTGTCTATTCCTATAAAATGGATCACTATCTGAAATTTTAGATGATATAACATTGTTTTCACAGTTTAAACCATTTTTTAAACTACAAAATTCATCATATGTTAATTCTAGCGTTAAATTAGATTTATATTCGTCAAATTTATCCAAATTGGGAATATTATTATTAATATTGTTATTAGATTTATTAGATTTATTAGATTTATTAGTTTTATTAGATTTATTAGTTTTATTATTGGTATTATTTAACTTTGAAATTTCTAAAATACTATGTATACCCTGCATATGATGTATTTTAAACAAATAACCGTCTATTTCAATATTGGAAATAGATTTTAATAACTCTGAAATTTCTTGATTGTTTATGTCTTTTGTTCGCCTATCTAGAACCATATATCCGTTTTCTTCTTCAGTATATTCTACATGTCCTAAAGTAGCTCTTAAATATATCGAATCAGTTTTTAAGTCTAAATCTTCACCTAACGCCTCTATCACGCCTCTTCCAGGGAACTGATTGATTTCATAGCCCCAAAGTAAAAAATGAGCTACTTCCGTCCCCAAAGGTACCCCTATTTTTTGAGGGCACATTAAACCAGTTAGAGAATTTTTTGCAAATTTATCCAAATTGGGAATATTTGCATACTGTAAAGGCGTTTTACCACCCAAATCGTTGGAAGGTCTATCTGCAACGCCGTCAAGTAATATAACGATTGCTTTCATTTTTTTACCTACTTTTTAAAATAATTAAAAATAATCGAAAGAGTATATTAAAATAATTAAATTAGTTAATTACTTAAAATAATTAGAATATTTAGGTATTTGTGGCATTTTAGTAATTTGGATAGTCCTTTTTACATGCTTTTTCAAAATACTTTGCTACAACTCCCGTGTAGTCAAAATTACCCCGATAACCGTTGTGTAACAAATCCTTACAAACTACTTCCACATATTCCTTGTAAATATTTTCAATATCCTCTAAGTGACATTTCCGCTCATTTACTGTACCGTCAATATTTCTATAGTTTTTACTAAACATGCACGTGAGCTGACTAGCATCCTGCTCCCAGTCTTCATTTATGATATCTTTGATTTCAGAGCCCTTTTCAATGTCTTTAATGGGATATAACATTTCGACGTCGAATTCTTTTGCAATATTTGTATAAACTTCAAAAGCGACTGCGATTTGGTCAATTTTATAATTATTGTCGTGTTTAATTCTATCTCCTGAAATAATTTTTTTACCCAATTTGTTAGCCAATGGAACTCTTAAAGTTCTTAAATAAGCGTGGCAACCCATGCAAGGAGAATAATAGTAGAATTTATCCCCGATTAATGAAGAAAAACGCCCATTTATTGCGTGCCATAAACTTGGCTCATACATAAAATGTAATGGTAAAAATATCTTATCTTTTTCCATAGCTCCATTTTTAAGTTTATCCAATTCTTGTTCTTTTTTTGGAATGTAAAAACGACCTGAAACGAAAGAAGTGTCCATAATCTTTGTATTCTTATCGACATCTTTATCTTTCGCGTATTTGCCGACAAACATTTTTACCATTTCAGTTAAAGAAAAAGTATCATTATGCTCAGAAAACCTATTATATATCCTTTCCCAATTTCTATAATACACCTCGAATTTTTCATAGTGGGCATATTCCTTTAAAGACAATACATCAACCATGTTTGCATAAAATTCGTCCACCTGCTGATTTTCATAGCCCAATCTACCATGTATATCACTTCCGTTTGAATTATCATATTCTAAACCAGTAAATGCACATATTGGTAATATTACGTTTATATCGTCGTTATCTTCAAAAGCTTTTATTATAGCAGCTGAGCTGTCCCTCCCTGCAAACTCCCCAATAGCTATTTCTTCAGGTTTTATACCCAACTCTTCAATTATTTGATTTGTCCTGTTTGATAAAAGTGGTTTATCAAATGAAGTTTTAAAATCTATAAAATTATCCATTTTTCGAGTAAAATACATCCTTATCCCCCTCTAAAATAATTTCTTTATCCAATAAAAAATATAGAATATTGCATAACCATAGAAATAATATATAAAATTTGTTTTTAAGTTTATATATTTTTTTGCATATTTTTTTATTTTCACAATGTTGTTTAAAAAAGATAAAATGGAATTTACTATTTTATTATTATATTATTTTATTACTATATTATTTTAATATTTTAATATTTTAATATTTTAATATTTTAATATTTTATTAGTTTATTATTTGAATAAGATGTTACTTAACACAATTTTCATTAAAATAATGGATTAAATTATTTACTCCATGTAATATCTGCCGTCCACAATCGGATAATTCGTAAATTACTTTTCTACCGTCCAATTTAATAACTATTAAGTTCATATCTACAAGATTTTCCAAATTATTGTATAAAGTACCCTTTGAGACGTCTATTGTATTGTATATGTCAACATACCTACACGCCCCCTTATGTTCTAAACATTTTAAGACACTTAAGACACTTTTACGACCTAAAAGCGTTATTATTTCGGAGTCTTTTATCACATCAAATTTCTCTGTTTTTTCTGTGTCATCAACCGAACTAAGTGTATAGTTTTTATTTTGCAAAATATCCCTCGATAATAATTAAACCTAAAAATAATCGTAAATTCAAAATTGATAAAGATATTTAAAACTTGTACGATTTAAAGTTATTGATTTATAAGTGATTTAAGAATATTTAAAAAATAATAGAATTAATAATAGAATTAATAATGGAATAACTAATAAGATAATAATAAGGGAATTAATAGTATAAAAAAGATTAATCAGATAAACATGCTAAAAATTAGATTATTGGTATATTATATGCTGAAAATAAGAGATATTATAATTTAATAACTACATCTTCAGGTATATTGTTTAATGGACGGTATACGTTGTAACCGCACTCTTTAAATGTTTCCCATATTGTTAAATTTGTTGAAACGTATTCCCCACCTTCTACCCATTTTTTAACAGGTGTTTCAGTCATTTTAAATGAAACGTCTTTTTCATTTTCGGATACGTATTTTTCGATATCTTGTACAACGTCAGCTACTGCCATGTATTTTTGTAAGGCTTCATTTTCGTGTCTTTTTTGATATCCATCAATTACTTTGTTGTATCTAACTAATATAACCTCTTCATTCTCAGAATTCCAGCCACAAATCAATCTAAAAAGGTTTCTTCCGTAAACACTTATTACAAACATCGGTTCCCCATATACTAAGCCCCTATATTTACCAAATACTAAAGCTTTCTTTTTGCTCTGCCTTACTTCCTTTAAATCATTTACCTTCATTGTAATGTCCGTAATATTTTCTAAATCATCAAATATTCGCATAAAACCACCAAGAATTTAATAGATATTTAAATAGATGTTAAAACGATAAGGATTATTTTTATTTTTATTGATTTATTATGTAATCAATACTATTTATAATTAGTTAAAAAATTTTGTTAAAACTATATGTTGTATATGATATATCAAATATCAAATATCAAATATTATAATTCTTAAAATAAAACCAAATATAAAAGTATATTATAAAGAGATAATATTAAAAAATAAAATTAAAAAGATATTGGAATTATTAAATTAAGCAGCAGCCGAATTATTAACATTTCCTACTAAAGCTATTAAAAGTCTTGATTCTGCTTTATCCAATTCTTCTAATGAGTTACCTTCAATTAAGTAGTGATTAAATCCTACTTTTGTAATTGTAGCAGTATTATTTGTTTTTCTAACTTCAAATACTGTTGTTTTATTACTATTTTTCACAATATCTAGTTCTGTAGTGTTTAATTTTAAGTTTAAAGGATTTGATTCATTTCCATATATCAATAATTGTATGTATGTGTCATTACCTTCAGTACTTACCAAACTTGCGATATTGTGTGGCTTGTAATTATTATCGTAGTAGTAATAGCTATTAAATGTAATTAACTTAACTTTTAAGTCCATAACAGATACTCCACCTTCATTGTTTGGCAAAGACGGGTCATAATCAATATATGCCAATGCTGAATTATTGAAATATGTATTCTTGATATCATTATCTGATGTATTAATTAAATCTACTGAAACTGTATCTAAAACATCTGACCTTAAAGTCAATATTTGCGATTGATTACCAAAGTGTACAAGATATTCTGAACTTTTCAATTGAACGTCGTTGTTATCGTTAGATTTGCTTGTACAAAGTGAAAAACTCGCAACTAATACTAAAGTCAATGCTAAAACAGCGACTTTTTTAAAATCCATGTTTTCACCTGTGTAAATTACATACTTGTGAATATTTAAATTTTTTATAAATATTTTTCTATAGTCTATTTATTATATTGTTTAGTTAGGTATCTTATATATCTTATTTATTTTATAATGTGATTATACAATATTGTTTTATGATATATATTATTTATTAGTTTGTTAGGTTTATAAAATACAATACTGCGTAAATCGGAGATAATTACAATTAAAAATTAAAAAAAAGAGAATTTAACGAGTTACATTTTTAATTTATTATGTTAAGTATATATCTTTCTAATTTATTTAATTAATTTATTTTTTATTGAGTTATTATTTAACTGGTTTATTTGGATTATTGACTTTTACCTTGGTTTTCCCATAACCTACTCCAGGATTAGTATAGTTACTTGAGTTGGTACTTACAGTCGAGTATCCTGTGTATTTAAAGTTTTTTTTATTTGTGAATTTGTATTGTGAAATCATACTTTGAAGTTCGATTTCGCAGGCATATGCTTGTACATAATTTTCATTTGCGATATTTTCGTCTACTTCTGCTAATTTATTTTCTAATGCTTGGTATGCAGGGTCAGCAGACATGTTTTGACCGTAAACGGTTAATCTTTCCATTTTTCTAATTAAAGCTTGTCTTGTATTTTGAACTTTTAATTGTAAGACTTCCCCAGTCATTGCTTGAGTGCTTACTCTAAATCCACGGTTATTAAGTCTTTTTACAATTGTTGAACCGTTAAACATAGGTGTTTCAATAATTGTAATGTTTGTATCATTTGTAATATTTAAATAATCTACCGTATCATTATCAATTGATAAATTAGTTCCATTTGTGAGAATTACAAAGCCCCAGCCGGTGCAATTTCCATTTACGTCGTCACCGTATGCTATGGTAATATTTGTAATATTTGCTTCTCTGAATCTTTCTATGAATCTGTTAATTATTTCCTGGTTGGTTTCATACCTATTTGAACCATTTAATCTTGCATATGTTATGTTATTATCTTCTAAATTATCATCGTAATCTGTAGGGATTGCTACGGGACCTCCGATTATGTAAACAGTCTCAGGGTTCTCTGCAACTATTGCATCCCATGATTCATTTGTATATTCGCCCCAAGGCGTTGTAACGATTACAGTATCGTTTAAAACTTCCTGCAAAGTGCCTGCAGTCAAACAATCAGCATAATTGTCACTTACAAGTAAAACCTCGGTTGCAGAAACAGAGGATACACCAACCAATACCGAAAGGATGGTTAATATTGTAATTATGTATTTTAAACCACTTGATTTTAAATCTTTTGTCATATTGTCACCATAACGTAAATTAATTATATGTTGACGTTTATTAAAGTTATATTTAAACATCTATATTATTTAATTTATGATATAATATTATATAATTTTTAATATATTAATGTATTTTCCATAATTGCGATAAAAAATAACCTAAAATGTCTCTTGAAAATTGGAAAAATGTTAAATTAACTATATACGAAAAATTTAAATCAAAAATAGATAATAATAAAACTAAAACTAAAAATAAAACTAAAAATAAAACTAAAAATAAAACTAAACTTAAGAATTAAAAATTAAAAAATAGATAAGGTAGTTATTATTTTATTTTATATTCTATTTTATATTTTATTATTTTATTTTTTAGTTATATGGTTAGGAAACTCTTACAACTTTGTATTGTCCTGCTACAAATGTTACCTTTAGGCTATCTGTTGGTAATTCATCCATTTGTGCGAAATACTCAACAGCAGTTCGAGTTCCTACCCTATCAGAACCTGCAAGGACTATTATGGTATAATCGCCTATTGTAAAGGTTTGAATAACGCCTATTCCTTCTCCAGGTTCTTCATTTGTTATCGGTATCGGCAAATAACCTCTGTATCTACGTGTTACAGGGTTTGATACAGGACCTCCGATAAGTATTGTTTGCTGTGTAATGTTGTCTGATGCCCTACTTGATGCTAAAACTCCATTACTGGTTAATGTAGTTGAATAGCCCATATCAATGTTGTTTCCAGCGATTACCTCTGCATTGGATATGAAACTTCTTAATTCAACTGATGCTACATCATCGGATACCCCTTCAAAGCTATCTCTGTTTCTACTGCTTCTAACAGATCCTCCACTAGTGGAAGCAAGTAAAGAACCACCTACGATCCATTTACCTGATGTATCTTTTGTGTATGCCCATACATAATCATCTACAATATTTACTCCACCATTAGGTGTTGTAAATACGACCCATTGTCCAGTTGTTTCGTTGTATCTATACAATCTCAAGCTATTTTCATTAATATTACTTGGGAAGTCTGCTAAATTATAGTAGACTTTAATGTATGAATTGTTGATTACTGAACTATTCAATAGTGGTATTTGTATTTCCCAAGGACTTGCACCGGCTGTGAATGCTCCACCACTTGCAGGTGGGTTATTTAATTCAGAGACAGATACTGGCGAGGAAATATTTTCCGTGGTGTTTATTTCAATGTATATTCCAGATAAATTAATTATTGTTGTACCGCCTGTATTAAATTGCGTGTAATTATTGTACGTATCGTTATTTGTAATATTTACATTTAATACAGTCAAATTTTTAATATAATCTGTTGAATTATTATTTCCATATTCGTCAGAAGTATTTACTGCAATTTGGTAAATTCCTGAACTCATATTCTCAATATTTGGTTGAATATTCAAAGCAAATAAATTATCTGCTAATTTTGTAACGTTATATGTTTTTGTACTGTTATCTTCTGCTTTTAATGTAATATTTGTTTTATTTTCAGGTATATTTACGTAATCGTCAATTAAAACCCAAATTGTTGTATTTTGGTTCAAAGCTACTTCTTCAGGTGTTACATAAATATTTCCGATGATTGGTGCTTCTGTATCTATGTACAAGTTTGTGTACGTAGTCGAATTTTTGTGACCTAATATATCAGATATATTTACCATAACTGTTTGGTTACCTGGTGTATCACCTAAATCCAAGAGGCCATACCAGGTTGTAGAGTTTTTCTGAACTAGATGGAATATATTACTGTTGTTACCATTAAGTGTAACGTTTACTTTATCTATTGGGCTTGTATCGTTTACTGTAACTGTAATATTAGTTGTTCCATTTACTTTTGCATACATTGGGTCAAATGAAACACTTATTTTTGGAGCTGATTTATCTACTACAAAGTAGTTTCCAAATTCGGATGAGAGTTTCCAAATAGATGGTTTACTTGCTGTTTTCGTAGATGCGTTTAAGGTGTATAATCCTTCTTCAAGTGGTGAAGCTGGTAAGCTTACCTTATAAACGTCCCACGTATCATTTATGTATGCCAAATTCATTGTTGTGGTGTTGTTTTCAATTCCTGTTCCTAATATCGAAACATTGATTTCAGCTGGAACACCTATTCCCACGATTGCTATATAAGCGTCTATAGGGTCAGCCGTTCCTGTAGTTTGCCCAGGAATTGTATATATGTTTCCAATAGTTATGCTTCCATCATCCCTATAGAATACTGGGTATCCTATTGAGTATTCGGAAGTACCTATGTCTTTTAAATATGCTGATGCTACAATATATGAATTATTATCAATATTTACTGAAGATACATCAATATTTTTATTAAATTCTGCCGCAGTTGTGTTGAATACACCTATTAGTACCCAACTTCCAGGGTGGATTGTATTGGATTTATCTCCGTCAGTTGTATTGTTTACAAGATATAATTCAATTTTTGAATTTCCAAAGTCTCCCGCATTTGGTGCATTACGCCCAATAAATCCTTTAACGTATAAAGAATTGTTTGTTTTATTATATGATACGTTTGTAAATACAGGGTAATTCATATTGCTATTTACTTTTGAAGTGTTTAATTCACCTGTATTGTACTCTATTGCATAAATTTTGCTTGGGTTACTATCTCCAAATACATATGGCGTGTAAGTGAAATTATATATTATATTATTTGAAATTGTTATATTTTTTGAATTTGAAGTATAAATTAAAATTCCTGTAAGATTTAGTTCTTTTAAAACATTATCTCTAATTTCGGAATTTTGAATTTCTAAGAACATCATTCCAGCATAGGAATTTGATATATTGATATTTTCAAATTCTGAATTTTCAACATAACCTCCAATTATGCCGTATATCCAATTTTCCATTGAAATATTACTAATTGAAACGTTATTTCCCGATGATATCGCAAATCCGTAATGTGAATCTGTTGCATAGTTGAAACTTGCATTGTAGTAATTGTAACTGTAACCATTACCATAAATTGTTACATTATCTGAGGATATAAGAATACCTTCATCATCATTTTGCAATATATTTTCCATTATTAAGTAGTTACCAGGATTGGTAATATAATATGGAATGTCTGAATTATAGATGAAGTATGTGTCATTTACATAAAGCCAACCATCATATGTATTGAAGTTGTTTAAATTATCCATTGCTTTTATTGTAAATGTGTAATTTCCTTTACTGTGTGGCACAGATATGTTTGCACCCCAAACGTCCGTAGCTAATTCAGTGAACCAGTATTCATCCCCTAAAATACTGATACTTACATTATTTACTGCCGCACTAGTCCAATTATTTCTTGTCGTTACATTTATAACCAATTTTTCGTCAGGATTATTTACTATAAAGTTTTGAGGACTTGTAACAGTTCGTATTTCAACAGGGTTACCCGTTACATTTATTGCACAACCGCATAAATCACAAGAACAAGTCTTAATGTTCAATATAGGAGTAGACCCACCTTGATTATAGTACGTTGTAATTCTTATTGGATAAACACCGGTTGAATTTGGCGTATAAATGGTACCGTTATATATTCTAGCAGTTCCGCTATCGATCGTATCTAATCGATATGTCATGTTTCCTAAAGTAGCATTTACATACGTTATATTGTAACCATTCGGCTCTATAGTTACATTTATCCATATTGGTCTATCGGTTACTTCCTCAGATATATTTATGGATAGATTTCTACATACCGGTATTTTTTCACGAACTGGTGTATTTAATGCAAATTCTGATGTATAATATTTTCCAGAAGTTTCATTCCTTGCTAATGCTGTAACATACGAATTATTTACTAACGCACTCGTATTTACTCCCACGATATTGGTATATGTCTTAAATACCCCGTTTCCGTCTGTAGTGTTAGAACCCAAGTAAATCCAGCTTCCACCGTAGTTACTAATATTTGCATTAGTGTCACCACTCGCAGGAGTTGTGTAATTTACCAAATAAACATCTACGATTGTATCTGCAAATGCACTAGTTGAATTATTAACACCCACATAACCGGTAACATAAAGTATTTCTTCACTGCTCATGTTTGCAGTTAGAATCACAGGGTGGTCTAATCCATCGTTACCAGTGCCGTCTTCATTTAAGATACCATCATTTGGTAAAACATTCGTAGGGAACGCTTTTAATGATGAATACAATGAAATTCCCAATATATTTTTGTATATTGTGTTATTGAATATATTTACATAATCGGAATTTTCATCGACATAAACACCGATGCTGTTATTCCATATGTAATTTTCAGTTAAATTATAATCATCGGATTCTGAAACTTTTATACCGTATTCGTATCCGCTAATATTGTTTTTTGATACATTCCAATCATTTGAAATCTCATATTTCACACCCATGTCTTTAGATGCAAATCCATCTTCACTTTTAATTGTATTGTTTATGAAATCACAATAATCAGTGTCATAGAAATCAAAACCAACTTCACATGCAGATATTTCATTGTCTTTAAATGTACTGTATGGTGCGTAATCCGCATGTACACCTGTTAAACTACATGTTTTGATGGTATTTTTCAAAATATTTGAACTTGGTGAATCTAGTAAATCTATACCTATTTGTGAATTAGATAATGTAGAACCATTTATTGTATAATCTACACAATCTACAAGTCTTATACAACTTTCTGGACTACTTGGTATTGTAATATTGTTAAAAGTACAGTTTGTACCGGATGATGCCAATATTGCACTGCCATTATTACTATTTATAATTGAACAATTCTCAACCCTAGAATTTATAAGCTGAGTAAGTTTCATACCTTCACTATCAGAGTTTAGTATGTTAAGATTAGTAATCATTGTTAAATTACTACCTGCATCATTTACCCCTATATCCCAACCATCTAATGTAAGATTATTAATGGTTACATTGGTAGTACCTATAACAGTGTTAAAAATACGAATACCGTTTTTAGCGATTCCCCCACTATTAAAAGTCAATGTATGACCATTTCCGTTTATCGTTACATTACTTGTTTTAATGTAAATAGCGTTTTTTCTATCGACCATTACACTTTCATTTAAATTATAAATACCGCTTTCTTCGATTGTTAAACCTACAATACCAGGTTCTGTGAAATTACTTGCACTTATATTGTATTCTGCTGCGCAAGCAGACCCTAGTAGTGTAAGTAATAATATCGAGAATAAGGCATAGCTTAAGTAATTGGATTTCATAAATCCCCCTCGTTAAATTACTCACCAATTTGATAGAATGTTCTATCAAACGTATAATTTAGTATAATATACTTAGTTTATGATATGTATTAAAAAAAAATTTCATACATATAATTATTTAAATAAAGGGTTATATATATTATTTGAATTATAATTACGATTTGTTTGGGATATAACAACAGATAATAGGGAATTTTTAAATAATATCGACATATGACATTTTGATTGTAAAAATAAGTTAAATAATTTAGTTGATTACGAATAAACATAATGTTGAAAAAGATGTGACAATACTAAAAATATCATATAAAAATAAAGTTTAAAAATATAATAATATACTACAAAAAATATATAAAAATAGTAAAAGAATTTTATTTTATGTTATACGGTAATATAATATACTATAATATAATTTGAAAGTTGTTCGAATTAAAATTCTACAACTTTTCCGTCATCGTCCAAATATTTTTTTAGACTAATATGACCGTGCAAGTCATTCTCGATAGCTACTTTTCCAACTATGTCATCTAAAATCCCGTGCATACTGGAACAAGCTTCGCAAGCTACAAAATTATCCTTTAGATATTCGACATGTTTTTTAAATGGATGTTCTGGGTTTATTAATTCTTTTGCCCATTGTACTCCTTCACCTTCAAACAATATCTTTACATCTTCGCCTTTTTCTTTTAATTCTTTTGCAAATAATAAAACATGGAACATTAATGTATTCATTGGTGCTCCATCTTTTTCATAGGAAAAAACCAATAATGAAATCTTCAAATTTATCCCCCTTATAAATTTGTAATTATTGTATTAGTATATAGTGTATTAATTTATTACTGCAATTACTGCAATTTTTAATATATTTAATGATATCAATTAAAGTCTACTTTCTTCTTGTCTCCGACCTGCAATTTTTGGGTCAATTCCGCAAAAACCACATTCTGGCGTATAACAAGATACGTCATAGAAAGTACATTTTTCCCCACAGTTTGGACATTGGTCAGGTACTTCGTCACCTTCGAATATATATCCACAGTTTGAACATTTCCACCAAGTCATAATTCACCCCTAATTTAATCTAACAACTTATCTATTAGAATATTTAAAAATAAATGAGTAAATAACTAAATAAATAAGTATAGACGATATCCCATAGATTTAAGTCTAATAATTCCAAATATATAATTTTATTCTTAATTTTATTATTTTATCTTATTTTATCGTATTTTATTATTTTATCTTATTTTATTATTTTATCTTATTTTTTTATAGCTATTTCTTTTTCATATGTCCAAAGACCATGTAAATTACAGAACATAAATGCCTTTAAAGTCATTGTTAAACCTTCATGACCCTCGGAAGGAGCCTTTAAGGTTACTGTCAATTCAGGCTTAACATACTGCGTCATACTACCCCTATATACTGTTAAGTCCCCTATCCTAAGTTCTATATACTGTATAAAGTGACCATCATCCATAGGGTGGTCAACACCTGCACTATGTACTTTTACTTCATATAATTCATTAACAGCAACTTCATCTTTACATTCTATCATTGGAACGTGCTTTTTTTCAAAATCAGTTCCTTCTTTAAGAGTTTGTACATGTTTATTCATATATATACCCCGTATTTCATGATAATTAATTTTTAGTATTTTGGATAAACTAGTTATTTCGTTATGATTTACACTGTTTTTTATCAGCTTCGATTTCTTTCTCTACTTTTTCTAAAACCCTTACTGCTTTAATGAAAGGTGGCATTCCAGATGTTAATAAAACCATATTTAAAGCATCCATTACTTCATCGTGGGTTATTGCAAGGTGGTTCATACCACTGTATATTTGTTTAAAAGTTCCTCTTTTATCCCCGCTAGCTGCTGTAATGGCTATAGCAATTAATTTTTGAGTTTTGTAGTCCAAAACCTTCCCATTAAAAACCGCATCGTTTAAAGCCACGATTGCATTATACAATTCAGGGTTTTCCTGTTTTACAAGAGGCATTCCCTTGCCGTAGAATACTTGCTGCTTCATATTTTCCCTCAAATTTTTTTTATATATGGTTTATTTTAATTTATTCACACTATAATTTTTGTAAATACGGTTATATATATTTTTTACTTTGAATCATAACTAAATCATATATTAAGACCAATAACAAATTTAAACCCAAATAATAAATTCAATATATTAAATAATTTATAATACAATTAAATAGATATAATAATATAACAATACTAAAACGGTGATATAATGTTAAATAGCAATTTATGTAATCTAGTAAATTCAAAAACTAGAATTCTCGGGGTAATTGGTCATCCAATTGCTCATTCGCTATCCCCTGTTATGCACAATTCGATTATTTTTAAAAATAAGGTTAATCAATTAAATAGTGAAGCTATTTCTAAAAATATCGACACCATCGAGAAATTAAAGGAATTTAAATACTTAAAAAGTAATTTAATTGATAATTTAAATTATGTGTACATTGCATTTGACATTTCACCGGAAAATTTAAAAAATATGGTAGTTTCTGCAAAAACTTTAAACATTCATGGCTTAAACGTTACAATACCGTATAAAATCGATGTTATGCAGTATTTAGATGAAATAGATGAAGATGCTGAAAAAATAGGTGCGGTAAACACCATATTGTTTGAAAATGGCAATTCTAAAGGGTATAATACTGATGGATTAGGATTTAGAAAAGCTATCGAAGAATTAATGGAAACCCGTAATTTAAATACCTCAAATAGCACAATTAAAAGTAAAAAAATACTTGTTTTAGGCGCAGGTGGTGCTAGTAGGTCGATTTGTTACGAAATGTCGAAAGATAACTTTGTTACAATTACAAATAGGACTTTTGAAAAAGCAGAAGCTCTTGAAAAGTACTTAAAATCAATTGGTCATAAAAATGTTAATTCAATTAAATTGGACGAATTTAATAATATAAATAATTTAATGGATTACGATATTATTGTAAACACTACTTCGTTGGGAATGCACCCAAATATTGATGAAACAGTTATTAATTTATCAAAATTACCTGAAAATTCACTCGTTGGGAAATTTGTAGTTGATATAATCTACAATCCTTTTGAAACAAAATTTTTAAAGCAGGCATCTGAAAAAGGGGCTGTTACTCAAAATGGTCTCAGCATGTTGGTACATCAAGGCGCTATTAGCTTTGAGATTTGGACGGGTCTTAAACCAGATGTTGAAATCATGAAAAATAGTTTAATTAAAGAATTGAACTCCAAATAATAAACTAATAAACTAATAAAATAATAATAATTCAATTCTAATTTTTTACATCTGAAATATTTATAACGTTTTTAAAGCATATATCAATAGTATACCACTTACAATGTTAATTTTAATGTTAGTAAATTTTATAATGGTAATGGTTAAAGGTGATAAAATGGATTCTTTAAAAGAATTATTCAAAATAGGTCACGGACCTTCAAGTAGCCATACAATGGGACCTCAAAAAGCGGCCAATGAGTTTAAAAATTATTTAATTCAAAATAATATAGATTTTGATTATTATGATGTTGAATTATACGGAAGTTTAGCATCTACAGGGAAAGGACACCTGACTGATAAAATTATACGAGATACATTAGTGCCTAAAACGGTAAATATCTATTGGAAGCCCGAAATAGTAAAAAAATATCACACAAATGCCTTAAAAATTAAAGCAATATTAAATGATAAAAATAATGATAAAAATAAAAATAATAAAAATAATAAAAATAATAAAAATCAGAACGTAGTTGCTGAAGAAATTTACTACTCCATTGGCGGAGGAACAGTTGTAAAAGATTCGGAAATGACTGGAACCAAAGATTTTAAACCATATAAAAAACCAGTATATCCTTTTGATAAAATGGAAGATATATTATCATGGTGTGAAGAAAATGGGAAAGAATTATGGCAATATGTAGAAGATTTTGAAGAAAATGATATATGGCATTATTTGAGCAATATTTGGGAAGTTATGCAAAAATCAATTGAAAATGGATTACACAAATCTGGAGTATTACCGGGACCCTTAAAATTGCCGCGTAAAGCAAAACGGATATATAAACAAGCTAGAATGAGAAAAACACGTTTTTCAACCAATGGAAAGCTGTATGCCTATGCTTTAGCAGTTGCTGAAGAAAATGCTGATGGGGGCGTAATTGTTACTTCACCTACTTGTGGGTCTTCGGGAATAGTTCCTGCATTATTAAAAGTTTTAGAGGAAGAATATAGCCTTACTGAAGATGAAATTTTGAAAGCTCTTGCTATTGCGGGCTTAGTTGGAAACTTAGTTAAAGAGAACGCCTCCATTTCCGGTGCAGAAGTTGGTTGTCAAGGTGAAGTCGGGACAGCTTGTGCTATGGCTGCAGCTATGGCGTCATACATACTCGGCGGTACCAACCAACAAATTGAATACGCTGCTGAAATGGCTTTAGAACATCATTTAGGCATGACTTGTGACCCAGTTGGCGGTTATGTGCAGATACCTTGTATTGAAAGAAATGCGGTGGCTTCAGTACGAGCTTTAGACTCTGCAAATTTTACCTTATTTACGGATGGTCGCCATAGGGTTAGTTTAGACCAGGTTATTATAACAATGAAAGAAACGGGCGAAGATTTGAAATGTGGCTATAAAGAAACTTCGAAAGCAGGTTTAGCCAAATATTATATGAATACAGAATTTGAAAATTAGATAATTGTAAGTTGTAAAGTTTATAAAAAAATATAATGATTGTAAAAAAAGTTATAAAATTATTTTATATTTAGTGTATATTTTATTTATTTAGTATATATTGTTTATTTAGTATATATTTTATTTATTATTATCATTATTACAAATCAACTATAAAATTTATTTTAAATTCTCCTTCGTTATTTGAAATGTTCATTTTATGATAAGTTATCGCCTTAACTTCCTCTTTTGCTTCATGTTTGGAGTTATCGTATTCTTCACCAAAATAATAGCAATCTAAGGTATAATATTCTTTAAATTTTTCACTACTGTCCTTGTTATCCATATTTTGGATATTGTCTGATTCATCATCTTGTTCTTCTACAATTGATTCAATATTTATTTTAAAGTTTGATAGTAATAAAAATTCTGAATCGTGGAGTATTAACAATTCTGTTAGGTAATCGTACAATAAACTTAGTAAATCGTCAGAAGCTATTTGAAATTTCCCCAGTGCATTTTTATTATCGATTTTATCAATATCAACCATAATATTAAATAATCCCCTACCTGCGTTTTCAAAAGCTTTTTCAATGGTTTCTCCGTAAGATGTAATACCTATGTCGGCCATAGTTTCAAAATATTCGTATCCGCTCAAATTTTCACCTTCAACTTTTAAACGCTTAGATTTTTAGACATTGCAAATTTTATTTATGGTATTTTACGAATTGATAGTAAATTTAGTAGATTATGGAGTATTCTAATATATTTATGCAATATATGTTAATATATTTATTTTATAATATATAACTAATAGATTATATACATATTTAAATAAAAATAAGAGTAATTAAAATTAAAGTTAATAAGAATTAAAAGGATAATTTAATAAATGTTAATTAATAGAATAGAATTAATAGAACCTATAATTACTTATGAATCTATAAAATCGTGATAATTTATGATAAGAGTTTCTGAAGAAAATTTTAATACGGATTTAGAAGTTAAAAAAATGCTTGAAAAGCACCCTGATATAGGGGGACTCGTAAATTTTATTGGCGTTGTTAGGAATGTAGGGTATAAAGACGGCGATGAAAAAGAAGTCAACAAATTAGATTTTGAAGGTTATGTACCTATGGCCACTAAAAAGTTAGAAGAGCTAGCCAATAGGGCTATGGAACAGTTTAATATAATTGACGTGACAATGATACATAGAATAGGCACGTTAAAGGTAGGCGAAAATATCGTTTTAATCGTGGTTGGTGCATCACATAGAAAAGAAGCTTTTTTAGCATGTGAATTCTTGATAGATAAACTTAAAGAAGAAGTGCCAATATGGAAAAAAGAATTTGCAAAAGATGGAAGTTATTGGGTAGAACAACATTAATTTTCCATCACATATTATTTTAATTTAATAACTTTATTTTATTATTTTAATTTAATAACTTTATTTTATTATTTTAGTTTTATGTTATTTTATTTATTATTATTTTGGATTGTAGTTTCTAAGCATTAAGGTAAATCCTACAACAGATAGGGAGCTCAAAGTCATTGCAAATGCTGCGTATTCTGGTCTAAACATTATACCAAATGGTATTAACAACCCGCCTGCAATTGGTATTAATATCGAGTTGTATGCAATTGCCCAGAATAAATTTATTTTAATTTGCAAATATATTCTTCGGCTCAATTTAATGAATTTGTATACGGAATTAATATCTTCATTCATTAAAACTACATCGCCACTTTCTATAGCGATATCTGTACCTGAACCCATAGCTACTCCAATATCTGAAACTGAAAGAGCTGGAGCGTCATTTATTCCATCACCGACAAATACAACTCTCTTTAACTTGTGATTTGAAACATTTCTTTCGATTTTATCGTTTGGAGTGTCTTGTAAAATACAAGTCTTTGGAGTATTGGTGTATTTTATTCCTTTATTTAATTTTTCCCTTATTTTTAGCACAATTTCTGATTTTTCATTTGGTAAAATTTCAGAAAATATGTTTTCTTCTGGAATTCCTAATTGATTACCGATTACTGAAGCAGTTTTTCTGTTATCCCCAGTAACCATGTATGGACTAATACCAATGTTTATCAAATTAGAAATTGTTTCTTTTGCATTTGGTTTCAATTTATCAGCTATTGCCAATAAACCATTAACTTCTTTGTCCATTGCTAAAAATACTATGGATTGGGCATTTTCTTGGTATTCATTTAATTTTTCAAGGTATTTTTCAGGAATTGGTACATTATTTTGATCCATTAACGATTTATTACCTACAAGTAAACTTTTAGTTATGCCTTCGTCCGTTATTTTTCCTTCAACTCCTCTTCCAACAATTGTTTGATAATCTGAAACTTTTTTAATCATTTGTTCAGTCATTTCAGATTCATATTTATCTTTGAAATACTCTACAATTGCATTTCCTAAAGGGTGACTAGAATTTGATTCCATTGAAACTATATAACTTGCAAACTTCTCATCGGGTAAATCAGATATATAATCAGTTACTGACGGCTTACCTTCCGTTAAAGTACCTGTTTTATCAAATATTACCGCATTAATGTTTTTTGATAATTCAAATACTTCAGTATCTTTTATAAGTATACCCAAGTTTGCAGAACGACCCAAACCTACGGTAACAGCCGTAGGAATAGCAATACCTAAAGCACAAGGGCAAGCGATAACAATTACTGATATGAATATCGATGCAGATATTAATAGCCCGTAACCGCCTAAATACCAGTAGCTAGAGAATAAAATGGCCAATAGAAATACTGCAGGTATGAAGTAATTAACTAATCGATCTGCGATACTTTGGAAATTTGGCTTAGTTGCTTGTGCTTGTCTAACTACTTCGATTATCTGTGCAAGTAATGAATCTTTACCTATTTTTTGAGCAGTTATCTGTAAAACTCCCTCTTGATTAATGGTACCGCCAATAACGCTATCCCCGATATGTTTTGCGTTTGGTATTGGCTCTCCAGTTATTGAAGATTCGTCAACGTAACTACTTCCATTGTAAACAGTACCGTCGACAGGTATTTTTTCACCTGATTTGACTAGTACAATGTCTCCTTTCTTTATTCTTTCTACGGGTACCTTAGAATATTTTTCTACGCCATTTTCAATTTCTACGATAACCGCATATTTAACCTGTAAACTCATTAATTCCTTAATTGCCTTTGAAGTTTTACCCTTAGCTTTACCCTCAAGATACTTACCGAGTGTTAGTAATGTTGCTAACATGACTGGTGTGGAGTACACCATGAAATCCTGTGACAAAATCCCAAATGTTGCAAAAACTGATGCTAAAAATGACGCTAAAATACCTAATGTATACATTACGTTCATATTTAGGTATTTATGCTTTATTGCAGTGTAGCCATTCTGAATTATTGGTAAAGCTACATAGTACATTGGGAATAACGACAATATCAATAATGCAAAATTCTTTGTAGTAGCATCCATTGACATCATGCTGAAAATTACAAGAATTAAGGAGAATGCTACCCCTACCCAAATTTGAAGTCGTTTATGCTCCAATTCAAGCTCTTTTTTGCTTTTAGGAGGTTTTGGTAATTTTGACTCGTAAGTTCTTGAACCATTTTCATTTTTAGAAATTATCGCAATATCTAAATTATCTGAAATTTCTGAGTTTTCAGAAGTATGTTCGTTGGAATTTTTAGATTCGGTTGATTTTTTTAATTGTTTAAGTTTATTTGCATAGTTATTTTCTTTATGTTCTGCATGACCTGATTTTTCAGAGTCGCTAATTTTATTGATTTTATTATTATCCTTATTATTAGTATAATTAGTTTCATCTAATTCCTTATTATCAACATTATTAATTTTTACAAAATTATTGGGTACATCATCTTCAGATATCCTAACCCCGAAACCTAATTCTTCAATAACTTTGGTCATATTGTCCAAATTAGCAATTTTTGGGTCATATTCAACTCTTGCAATTTCGGTAACAGGATTAATCGATATATATTTAACCCCGTCAATTTTTAAAACATTTTTTTCAATGTTTGATGCGCACATACTGCAGTGCATACCCGAAATTAGCAAAGATATCTTTTTGGTATTGTTGATAACTGCAATTTTTCCCCTAGTTTGCACGTTATCGTTATCTTTACCCGTATTTTCTAATTCTGATTCATTTTCATATTCATTCGATAATTTATTATTATTACTATTATAATTATCATCATAATTATTGCTATTTTCTAATTTTAAATTATCGATATCTTTGTTTATAATTTCGTATTCAAAATCCAATTCTGCAACTTTATCCAGTATGGCATCTAAATCCACAATATTTTCATTGTAATCTATAACCCCTATTTCAGTAACTGGGTTAATGGCTATAGAATTGACCCCATTAAGCTTTAAAACATTGTTTTCGATATTTGATGCACAACTACTGCAGTGCATTCCAAATATTTGTAACTCTATTTTCATAATAATCCCAAAATACACCTATAAGTCTATTATTGAATATAACATAATATTATTTTAAAAATATATATTTATAAATTTAATTGTGTAGTTATTTATGTTTTATTAAATTATTTTACATGCTCGTAAATTCACAGGTATGAATATTAAATTTAAGTATGCTTAAATATTTTAATAATTATATAGTGCTACGTATCACTATATAAATAATACTATTTGATATCCAAAATTAGTTAATTTTATATTCTTATATTGCATTTAACCGATATTATGTCTTTTTACCGTTAAAACTTTTTAATTTTAAATTCTGAGGAATATATAGTACTCTTATATACTAATTTTAGTATACCAATATTATATACTAATTTTATGTGGTAATTATTATAAAATATTACTTAAAACCGTGATTTTTCAAACATTCTCCAAATTCTGAATTTAACTCTTCTACAGTCAATTTAAGTAATATGGGTGTACTATAAGGATGAATCTCACTAAAAAGATTACATAATTCAGACCAATTTTCTGTAGAAGTCTTGTAAATTACACCTACCTCATAACTAGTTATTATCCTATTTTCTCCATCATCTATCTCTTTTAGCACTTTTTCATTATAGTCTAAATTTTCAGAAGTTTTACCGAGATATAATGAGTTATGCATCCAAAAATTGGCACAGTATATTAATTTTTTTTCAAGTAACAATTCAGAAACATTTTTAGCAGAATTTAAACTAGGAAACGTTGAATATATCAATATCATAAACTTAACCGCCTATAAATTTTAGATTTAATCTATTATAATACGATTTAAAAATTTAATAATTAATTTTGATAAATTAATAATTTATAATTGATAAGTAGTGTAAGTTTTTTAAAAAAAGTTGTTAAAAGATTAAATTTAATAATTTAATTTCTATATCTTAATTTCCGTAATTATTATTATTATTATTATTATTATTAGTAGTACTGCCCAATTTTCTTCCGAATTCACGACATTCCCTTAATTCTTCTACTGAAGGGGTAAATTGTATTTTTAAACATTCGTCATCTATAATTTCATAATTTAATTTTTTGAAAGTTTCACAAATATGCCCTGTTGCACATTCTACCCATCCATACGAACCGAAAGCAACGCCTAGCTTGTCAATAGGTTTTAAATCTTCTAACCAAGACAATATATTGCGTACTGGCGGATATATATTTGCATTCATAGTTGGAGAACCAATGAGTACATAACGAGCGTCCATGAGCTCATTCATAATCTTATTTACTGGGGACTCTGTATTTAATATCCTAACGGTTACGCCTGCACCTACCAATCCATCTGCGAGTGCATATGCTATTTTTTCGGTAGATCCATACATAGATCCATATAAAATTACCGCTTTATTTCTTGGGACGTCTGAACTCCAAAGGGCATATTTGTAGATTATATCGTCGATTAAATCGCCTCTCCATACCGTACCATGTGCGGGGCATATGTAATTTATATCATATTGCGATAATTCTTCCAATACTGAACCTACGAACATACGATATGGTAAGATAATAGAAGCAAAATAATCCTTAGCTTCGTAGAATGACCTACCCCCACCATCGATTTGATCAGCAAACCTTTCTGAAGTCGCCAAATGTTGACCGAACGCATCATTTGAATAGAGTATTCCATCACTCGAGTAGGTTACCATGTTATCAGTCCAATGTAGCATTGGCGTTCTTATGAATTTTAAAGTTCTTTCACCTATATCTAAAGTCTCATTAGTATCTACAATTATAAAATGCCAATCTGTTGTATCATACATTTTTTCTAAGTATTCCTTTGTAACTTTATTTAATACAACTTTAGCACCGGTATCCCTAACTAAATACTCTAAACTACTGCTATGATCCATTTCCGCGTGATTAACTATAATATAATCAATCTTCTCTGGATTTATTATCTTAGCAATATTTTCTATAAATGTGGGGTAGTATTCTTTTTTTACTGCATCTATTATAACTTTTTTATCATCGAGTATTAAATAAGAGTTGTAGCTCGTACCTTGTATGTCAAAACCGTGAAAATGGTTTGCTTTCCAATCTACGACGCCTATATAATAGACTCTGTCAGTAATTTTCATAATCACACCTTAAAAATATTTTTGACGTATTTATTTGATTTTATTACCAAATACTATATATTGTAGTAAATTATTAATTATTCCTTAATACTATCCTTTAGTTTTTAGGGCTAATTTATTTCAAATATATTTAATACAATATTATTTATGAAAATTTCAATATATAAATTAAATGTATTTAAAAAGATTATTAATAACGGGATAATGTAATAAAATATTATATAAAACAAGAAAATAGAGAATATAGAGGATGAAACATGTTTGAACAAGTTATTGTTATTAGAAACGACTTAAAAATGGGCAAAGGCAAAATAGCGGCACAAGCAAGCCATGCTGCGATACAGGCTTTTTTACATGCTGAAAAAATTTGTCCAGATGCAGTCAAAAAATGGATGAATGAAGGCCAAAAAAAGGTAGTTGTAAAAGTTAATTCGGAAAGTGAGCTTTTAGAAGTGTTTAAAAATGCAAATATTGAAGGTTTACCTGTTGGATTAATAAGAGATGCAGGAAGAACCCAAATTGCTTCGGGAACGCTTACTGCTGTAGGCATTGGTCCAGAAAAAGAAGAAAAAATTTCCAAAATTACCAAAGATTTAAAATTGCTATAAATAAATAAACTAAATAACATTAGAATTAAAATATAGGGTTTAATATATATTGTAAATATATAAGATATATCAATATAATTATGTAATAGGAATATGATTAAATTATTAAATTAAAGTATTTAAATTAAATTATTAAATTAAGCGTAATTTGTAATTATTTATGTATTTGGTGATATTGTGACTGTTAAAATTGCAGAACTTACCTGCGGTGCTGAGTATAGTGGCGTACAGGCTGAAATTGAGAAGGCTGCTAAATTAGTCGGTGGGGAAATAGTATTTCCAGAAGTGGACCTTGAATATATTGATGAAGTTCAAAAACATCTAGGTTTTGAAGTAGCTTCAGCAAATTTAAAATTGATGTTTGCAAGAGCAATGTCAATAATAGAAGGAAAAACAGATGCTGAAGCCGTTTTTATTGCTACTTGCTTTAGATGTGCTGAAGGAGCCTTAGTAAGAAACGAAGTAAGAAGATTAATACAACAACATACGGATTTACCAGTTGTTATGTATTCATTCACTGAAAGGACAAAAGCTCCAGAATTACTTACTAGAATGGAAGCACTCGTTACAATTGTGGAAAAGAAATCATTACTTGCAAGGAAAAAGCAAGAAGGTATCAGTTTAGGTTTAGATAGTGGTTCTACAACCACAAAAGCAATCATTATGAAAGATAACGAGATTGTTGGTACAGGTTGGGTTTATACAAAAGATGTTGTTAAATCTGCTCAAGAAGCTCTTGATAATGCATTAAAAGAAGCAAATCTCAAGATGGAAGATATCGAAACAATTGGTACGACAGGTTATGGTAGACACAATCTAGGTAGGCACTTTAATGCAGACTTAATTCAGGAAGAATTAACGGTTAACTCAAAAGGTGCTGCCTTTTTAGCAAAAAAACAAGAAGGAGAAGCTACAGTTATCGATATCGGCGGTATGGACAACAAAGCTATCTCATTAAACAATGCTATTCCAGATGGTTTCACAATGGGCGGTATTTGTGCGGGTGCGAGTGGTAGATTCTTTGAAATGACTTCAAGAAGATTGAGTGTTGAAATAGGGGAACTCGGGGACATGGCGGCTGAAGGAAACTGGAGAAATGTTATGATGAACAGTTATTGTATCGTCTTCGGTATTCAGGACTTAGTAACTAGCCTTGCAGAAGGTGCTACACCAAATGACGTTGCAGCTGCTGCGGCTCACTCCGTTGCAGAGCAGATTTACGAACAACAATTACAGGAAGTCGATGTCAGGGAGCCATTAATTTTAGTAGGTGGAAGTAGCTTGTTAAAAGGTATGGTTATGGCCCTTGAAGAGATATTGGGTAAAAAAATCGTTGTTCCTGAGTACTCCCAATATATTGGTGCAGTTGGTGCGGCTTTATTAGCTTCTGGCTACAGATACAATAAGAAAAAATAAAATAACTCTTTTTTTACTATTTTTACTATTTTTAGAATTATTATTTGCTATTTTTTATATGTTAGTTTATTATTTTATTATTTTATTTTATTTTATTATTTTATTTTATTATTTTATTATTTTTTTTTATTGATTCTAATTTTTTAATTATGTCATGTTATTTTTTCAGATACATTTATATATTTAAACATACAATAGTACTATTAAGTCGGAATAGGAATTCCGGTTCCGGTAAGATTAAAATATAATATAAAATAAAAATATTAACAAAATTACGTTGAATAGAGATTGAAATACCAATAACAATATTGTTAATTACAATTAATAACCCAAAATTAAAAAATAATTAATAAATATTGATAAATAATCAATAAACTAGTAAAAACTTAATAATAGCTTAATACTAACCTATTAATTATCAATACAAATTTAAAAACACGAAAAATACCATTACTAATGCCAATAAAACAATGTGTGAAATTATGAAAAAAATTGAAGCTATTATACGTATGGAAAGGCTAAATATCGTTAAAACAGCACTTTCGGATAATGGATTCATAAGTTTAACGGTTTCCGAAGTAAAAGGCCGTGGTGTTCAAGGCGGTATAGTTGAAAGATACAGAACTTCCGAATATGTGGTTGACTTATTGCCAAAAATAAAACTTGAAATAGTTATTCCAGACGATGAAAAAGACAAAGTAATCGAAATCATCAAAGAGAATGCTTATACGGGCAAAATGGGCGATGGAAAAATATTTGTAATTCCATTGGAGCAGGTTATAAGGATAAGAACTGGAGAAAATGGAAATACGGCTATTAAATGATAATTTACTAAATATTAAATTACTAAATTACTAAATTACTAAAAAAATGAGTAAATGAATAAATGAATAAAAAAAGGGTGAAGTTGTGGCTATAACAGAAATTGCAGGGGGTACAACGAACATTGCCCAGAGTTTGGCAAGTTTGGCAAGTGCGGGGGACGTTATGTTCTTAGTATTTGCAGGTGTTCTTGTATTTGCCATGCAACTTGGATTTGCACTACTTGAAGGAGGACAGGTGCGTGAAAAGAACGTTAACAACGTTATGATGAAAAACATGACTGATTGGATGATTGCAGGTATATCCTGGTTATTTGTTGGTTATGTATTATCAACGTCATTAAACCTTGGAGATTTAGTATCTTGGTGGGGAAATATACTAAGTGCATCTTCATTGAGTAACTTGGATTTAGCGAACTGGTTCTTTGGTCTTACTTTTGCAGGTGCAGCATCTACGATTGTTTCTGGAGGGGTAGCTGAAAGGATTAAATTTAGTTCTTACATCTTAATTGCGATAGTAATTACCGCATTAATATATCCTATATGGGTACATATTGGTCCTTGGGGTGCCGGACTGTTACAATACGCGGATTACGCTGGTAGCTATGTAGTACACGGATTAGGGGGCTTCTTAGCTTTAGGTTTAGTAATAGCCCTTGGACCAAGAGCTGGAAGGTTTGTTAACGGCAAACCTGTCACAATTGCCGGTCACAACATACCAATGGCTACAATTGGGGCATTCGTGCTTGCCATAGGCTGGTACGGTTTCAACGTGGGGAGCTCATTTGCTGTTGCAGATATATCCGGCGTAGTTATTGCAACCACTACTATTGCAATGGCAGGGGGTGGAATAGGTGCTTTATTAGCTTCTAAAAATGATGTATTATTTACTGCAAACGGAATTGTGGCTGGATTAGTTGCAATTTGTGCAGGGACAAACGTTGTAAGCCCAATCGGTGCTTTAGTTATTGGACTATTGGCAGGAATACAGTTGCCGTTCATGTATAAATTGATTGAAAAATTCGGTGTGGATGATGTGTGTGGTGTAGTACCAGTACACGGTACAGCAGGAATTCTCGGGGGAGTCTTAACGGGTGTATTCGGATTAACTGCATTAGGAGGTCTTGGGGGCGTAAGCTTACTTGACCAGGTGATAGCTGCAGTTTTAACTGTAGTATTTGGGGTTACAGGAGGATATGGACTTGGTAAATTGGTAGGTGTCTTTACCAAAGGTCTAAGAGTTACAGATAATGAAGAACTTGTTGGTTTGGACATATCTGAACACAAATTGCCTGCATACCCTGGAAAGCAGTAAAAGCATTGAAAGCAGTAAAACAATAATAGGTTAAAATCTAACCATATTAAACCTAAATAAACCTAAATAATGTATTAAAAATAAATATGCCATAAAAATACACGTAAAATCAAATTAAAATACTCAATTATTTAAAAAAATAATTAAAATAAAATAAAATAAAAAATAATATAAAAAATAAAAATACATTATAAAAGTTATTAGTATGTTTAAATCAACTATTAATAATTTTTATAATATTTTCCATTTACTATTGTACTATATATCTTACATTTGAACGTCATATTGTCATAAGGACTAAATTTAGCCTTTGATTTAAATTCAGACGCTTTAATTGTAGTATTGTCACATAAATCAATTATAGTAATATTCGCCATATTACTTACATTTAGACTGTTACTAATATCAAATATCTTAGAAGGATTTATAGACACCATTTTAATGGCGTCTTCCAATTTAATCTTTTTTTCTTTTGCTAAATCAAAAACTATCGGTACGAGCGTTTCAATACCTCCGATACCGGATGGACATTCTAAAATGTTATCTTTCATTTTCTGTTCATAGGTATGAGGTGCATGGTCTGTAGCTACGATGTCAACTGTTTTATCATTTATTCCTTCAATTAAGGCTAAATTATCCAGTTTAGTTCTTAATGGTGGATTAAACTTACCCAATCCTTTTAATTCTTCCGCCATTTCTTCATTTAATATTAAATGATGAGGTCCCACTTCACATGTAATAACTACATTTTTCAAAGCTTCTTTTGCTTTTTTTATCAATACTAAAGCTTCTTTTGTAGATACGTGGCAAAAATGTACTCTTGGAGTTATTATTTTATTTACCACATCTTTTTCAGTATCAATTTCATATAAAACGTCTAAAACTTCACTAATAGCATTTATCTCACTGTAGCGATCCCTCATTCTACAGTGAGTTGTGAATTTAAATTTTTCCATATTTTGATTAAATTCTTCTACAAAATTTTTATGCTCTGCATGAATTGCAAAAAGCTTATTCTGCATTAAAATCTCTTTTAATTTGTAATAGTCTTTGATAAATAATTCTCCAACGGATTTAACCATGAAAATTTTGTAGAATTTTGCATCGTCAACTACATCAGTATAATTATTTTCGGTTACACCATATGCAAAATACAGGTTAATTGCGCAGTTATCATCTTTTGCTTTTTGGACTTTCTCATCGAAAAGCTGTTTTGTGATGGTAGGCGGATTACTATTTGGCATATCTATTGCAAAACAAACCCCTCCGTTTAAACCGGCTTCACAACCTGTTTTTAAGGTCTCTTTCTCCTCGTTACCGTATCTAAAATGAACGTGAGCGTCAATAACGCCACCAATTACTAATTTTTCATTCAAATCTATTGCAGATAGGCTATTTTTAGTATTAAGTTCAATTTTATCTTCAATTTTTGAAATTTTGCCATCTTCTATTTTAATATCTCTAATAATAAATTTATCAATTTTATCGTCGTAAATTTTACAATTTTTTAAAATATAGCTATTTCCATATTGCTCTTGGTATTCAAAGCCCATATATATCCCCCATTAATCGCTTAAAATCTTTTGGCGGTTCTTGATTTAACGTTAGTAACTTATTTGTTCTAGGATGTATAAAAGTTGTTTTATAAGAATGTAGCATTAAACTATGGTTCATAACATCCCTATTTTCATTATTTTTACCATATAGTTCGTCACCAAGTATTGGAAAACCCAAATAAGCTAGATGTCTTCGTATTTGGTGAGTTTTACCCGTAATCAATGAAGCTTTTAAAAGGGTAGCATTACTATTGTAATTATATGTAATAATCTCAAAATTTGTATGTTCAACAATTTCACCAGTATTTTTATCCTGCATAACTACTGAAAATTCAGAATTATTTTCATTGTTACGTTTTAAATTTAAATATAAATCATCTGATAAAGTAACTTCTTTATTAGATTGGTTATTAAATTCCATATTTTTATAAACCGTATCGATATTTAAATTATTTACTTCCATTTTATCGCAAACTATTGCCAAATATTCTTTTTTCATGCTCTTTTGAAATTGATTGGCTATTTTTTGATGTGCAAAAGAATTTTTAGCAATTAAAACAATTCCTGTGGTATCTCGGTCAATTCTGTTTATGAATCTAATTTTAAAGTTAAAGCTTTTCCCATTATCTTTTTCCGTATCTTTTTGATACTTTATTATTACATTTGCCAAGGTTCCACTTTTTATAGTTTTAGTGGGGTGAACAACCATGTTTTTTGGTTTATTCACTGCCAAAATATCCATATCTTCATAAACAATTTCTATTTTAGGGGTATAATTTTCTAAACTATTGGTTGAGTTACCTAAATTGGTTGAATTAGCTGAATTAATTAAATCATCGGCATTAATTAAATTTTCGTCTGTTTCTTCATTATTTCCTAAATATATGTTTATTATCTCATTATCCTTTATTTTTGATTTTAAAGATATATTTTTGTTATTTATGGTGATATAGTTATGTTTATCAAATTTATTAATCGATTTTCGAGATAAACCAATAATTTGTAAAATTTCAATTAATTTTTTACCAATAAATTGCTTATTTTTGCAATTTTTTGAATTTACATATATTAATAAATTATTTGTATCCCCTTCGATTTCGTAATTAAATTTTGATACCATATCATCCACCTATTATCTATTACCTATTATTTATCATCTATTACCTATTATTTATCATCTATTACCTATTACATATTACCGATTTGCCTTATTTTTTATACGGGAAACTTCTAATTAATTGAATCATCCTGTTTTTATCGATATATTCCTCATTTCCGATTAAAAAAGTTTTTTCTTCGGTTACTTTCCCAAAATTCATGATAGGACATCTATTTTCTAAAGAAATTTTTAAAACATCGTTTAAACTTTCTTCAGGTATTGAAACGATATAAGTGCCCAAATATCTTGTAGCCCTTGGATAAGGTATAGAATTTAATTTAACACCTACTTTTGCCTTTAAAATCATTTCCAGTAGGTTACAGAGCCAACCCCCTCTTGAGGCATCTTTACAAGCATGTACTTCGACATCATTCCTTAAGATTTCTAAGAACGTATCGTACTTATTTTTAGCTTTTTGTGCTCTTTCACCAATATCACCTTCTATAGGGTGTCCTAACATTACTAAAACGTCATCAGACTTAGAACCTGCATCATAAATTATTTTATCACTTATTAACTCGCCATGAACCATTACGCTGACACAGGATTTTAACTCTTCGATTGTTTGCGTATTTCCCCCGATTATCGGTATATCAAGTCCTACAGATTGTTTTTTGAGTCCATCAATTACCATTTTAATTTCTTCGGGTTTTGCTTGTATTGAATCCATAGCAAATATTGGTTTAGCACCCATTGCAACAATATCGCAAGATGTATGTATTAATGCAGTTTTGGAGCCCAATACTAAAGGATAAGGTCCTTCCATATTGTAAACTTTGTTGCCCACGATTATGGAGTCGTCACCGGCTCGTATTCCTGCTTTTAAGTCAGGTATCTGGAGATCCATATTCCAAAATTGTTTTCTTGGGTAATTATTCTCGAGCATATGCTCTATTGCATGATTTATCTCGTAATTGATACATTCCATAATTTCACCGTAATTTTTACTAATTTTCCCAATTATATTAGTTAAATTAATTTATTAAATTGTAAAGTAGTATATAAGTAATAATTTATATAAAATATGCGTATGATAAATTATATTAGTTTTAAAAAATAAAATGCAAAAATAAATTAAAATAAGATGATATTAGACGATAACATGAACAATTTAGAAAATTTAAATGATAATAATAAAAAAGATAATAAAAAAAATGGAAAAAATGGAAAAATGGAAAATTTTAAAATATGCGTGATAAAAGGCGACGGTATTGGGGTAGAAGTTGTTGAAGAAACTTTGAGGATGTTAAAAGCCTATGAAAAAATCTTAAAATCTGTTAATTTTGAATTTGTTGAAGCAAAAGCTGGCTTAACCGAATTTATGAATAATAAAGACGCCATACCTAAAGAAACAATTGAAACTGCAAAAAATTGTGATGCAATTTTATTTGGTGCAATTACCTCCCCAAAACCTACGGAAATAGGCGAAGAGCTTAACAAATTATATAAAAGTCCTATTTTAACTCTTAGAAAAGAATTGGATCTCTATGCAAATGTTAGACCGACTATTGATTATACATCAAATATTGATTTTGTAATAGTTCGAGAAAATACGGAAGGTCTTTACATTAAAGAAGAATATTATGATGAAGAAAACGAATTTGCAATCGCTAAAAGAAAAATTTCTAAAAAAGGTAGCGAAAGAATTGTAAGATTTGCTTTTGACTATGCAAACTCAAATAATAGGAAAAAAGTATCCTGTATTCATAAATCTAACGTTTTAAGAGTCACAGATGGCTTATTTTTAAAAACTTTTGAAGAAATTGCTAAAGATGAAAAGTACAAAAATATAACCCATAACGATTATTTGGTGGATGCTACCGCAATGTATATTATAAAATCCCCTGAAATGTTTGACGTTATGGTAACAACCAATTTATTTGGAGATATTCTTTCAGATGAGGCTTCAGCATTGGGCGGAGGTTTAGGTTTGGCACCATCTGCAAATATTGGGGATAATTACGCACTATTTGAACCAGTGCATGGCTCTGCACCAGATATTGCAGGTCAGGGGATTGCAAATCCAATGGCTACAATGTTATGTTGTGCTATGATGCTAGATTATTTAGAAATAGATAGTAAACCAATTAAAAATGCTGTAAAACGTGCATTCCTCGAAGGGAATACTACTGCAGATTTAGGTGGCCTACTAAATACAGAAGAAGTTACGGATAAAATTATTGACTATTTAACTCTTGAATAATTTATAAATTAACAAATACCCTTTAAATTAACAAATACTATTTTTAATTATTTCTACGTTTTTTGTTTTGAATTAAAATTCTATTTTTATATTCTTAATGGTATATTTACATTGTATACTTGCTTTACATTACATACTTGCCATTTTTTGGCAATATTGTGCCATAAATTGGCAAAGATATATATAGATAAATAAATATATTTTACAGTATGAAAGCTGTTGATAAAATTTACTGGGCATACTATAATCAAAAATCGGGTCATGTTGGATTTGAAAAAGATCAACTTCATTATTTTAGTGAGTTAAGGGAACTTACGGGGCTATCCCATAGTTCCTTGCAGAATTCACTTTCTAAAATGGAAAAAGATGGATTTATTGAAAAAATTAAGGAAAAATCAAACACTTATTACAAATTAACAAATAATAAGTTTAATTATCTGAAATTTATTGGTTTTGACATCAATAAATTTGAAAATCTAAATCGGAATGTTAAAATGCCTTTAAAAAGGTTTATGGAAGAATGCCCCAAAAACATTGATTTTATAATTCTTTTTGGTTCTGCTTCTCGAGGGGAAGAGCAAAGGAATAGCGACATAGATTTATTGGTCGTACTTAGTAGTTTTAAAAACGATGAACTTCAAAAATTATATGACGAAGAAATGAGAAGTTTAATTGAAAAAGCAAAACGAAAAGCCAATTCTAAATCATTATACCCTTTAAGTATATTCTATACGGATTACGATAACTACATCAAATATACAAATTTAGACGGTACAGCGGGTAGGTATGTTAATGTAGATTACGTACTCGAACAGGCAAAAAAAACAGGTTTTCCGATATTTGGACATCAAAAATACTACGGAATATTTTAATTTTGAGGGGTTATCATGTTTATAATTACAAATTACTTTGAAAATGAAAAAGAATTAAATTATAGATTGAGGAAATACAAGCGTGAGAAAGTAATTGGAAAATTTAGTAATGCGAAAATGCTAGTAAATGCCCATGTTGAAAAAACAAATCACAATTTGGAGTTTGTAAACCATCTTATGGAAGATGAAAGCTCTGAATTTAATGATTGGAAGATAACTGGGTTATATTATGCTGTTTACCATGCAAGTCTTGCATTAGTATGTTTAAAAGGTTATATATCTAAAAATCACACTGCCACGCTTTTATTTTTAATAAAATACTATTCGGATAAATTAAATTCTGACGATATACATTTTATTGATGAATTAGCCCTTAATAAAGAAGATTTGTTATTCTATGCGGATTTAAAATCTGAACGTCAAAAAGCTAGTTACTCCACTACATTAAATTTTTCAAATAAAACTGTTGAAGAATTGCGATTTAAATCGATTGAATACATAAATAAAGTTGAAGAAATCATTGAAAATTCCAAAAAAAGTCAAAATAAGATTTAATTACTAATTATTAATTGATTGATTTATTAATTAATAATTAGTAACTATTATGTATTAATTTTAATTATATTATTAGCTTAAATAAATTAGTATCCTAATTTTTCTAATAATGGTTTAACTGAAACTTGGTGAACGTCTAAAGCTAAATCTTTAGGATCCATTCCCATAGCTAAACCTAAGAGTTGTGATAAGTGGAGAACTGGTATGTTGTATTCGTTACCCATTTTTTCTTTGATTTCAACTTGTCCTCTGTCGAATTGCAATTGGCAGAATGGACATACGTTTACAATACAGTCAGCGCCTGCTTCAACCATATTTTCTATTTTTTCGTTGGTCATGCTTAAAGCTAAGTCTAATTCTTTAGCTCTTACACCACCACCTGCACCACAGCACATCATTTTGTCTTTGTATGCAACTGATTTAGCGCCTGTAGCTTCTACTAATTCATCTAACATGGTTGGTCTTTCTGCTGCACCTAAACCTTTTGCATCGGTTGGTTTTAAGAAGTGGCAACCGTAGTGTACACCTACGTTTATAGCACCTAAGTCTTTAACAACTTTTTCAGCGATAGCTTCAGGACCTAATTCTTTGGAGATTAATTCTGCAAAGTGTCTTACGTGTGTAGTTCCTTTATATTCTTTGTCAACTTTTGCTAATTGTTCGTTCACAAATGCTAAAGCTTCTTTGTTATCATGTAACATGTGCGCTGCTTCGTATAATGAACCGTAGCATCCGTTACATACTGTTACGATATCTGTTCCTTTTTGTTCTGCAAGTACTAAGTTTCTTGCTGCTAATGTAACCCATGTTTTTTGATCGAATGAACCAAATACCCCTGGAGCTGGACAGCATGAAGCTCCTTCAAGGTCTACTAATTCAACGCCTAATTTATCCATTACTGTTCTTGTAGCTGCTTCCACACCTGCGTATCTGTTTGGCATGATACAACCGAGGAAAAATGCGTATTTCATAAAATCACCTGTGTTTTAATAATATTCGATTTTCTAAAGATTGTTCTTAAATATTCTTAAATATTCTTAAATATTCCAAATATAGTCGTCAAAAATTTAAATATGGACATATTTATTTAAATTTAAATTGTGGGGGTTTAATTATTCTTTTAATGATTTTGTTTCCCAATCAAATCCAATTAATTCGTCAAATTTCAATTCTTTAACTAATGTTTGGATTTCGTTCATGTCCTTTTCACTGAATTGTGCAATTGGAGCTTTTTCTGATAATCCGATTGATTTTCTTAATTTTGCTGTGTCAGCATTTGCTGGTACTGCGTGTCCTGCTTTTAAAACGTATAAAGCGGTCATTTTGTGAGCTTTTGCCATGTTGCCTTTTTGAGCTGCTAAGTTTCTTAATGATTTGATAACTTCTGTAACTTTAACGTCTCTTGGACATCTTTCGAAGCATGTGTAGCATGTTACACATTTCCAGATATCGTCGCTGTCTAAAACTTCTTGAACACCCATTAAAGCTTGTCTAATAACTTTTCTTGTTCTGTATGCTGTTCTTCTACCACTTGGGCAGCTTCCTGTACATGTACCACATTGGTAGCATGCTTTAAATGATGCAGTTACATCTTCCCCAGGTACTGGGTCTCCTGCTGCTATGATTTTGTCTGCAAATTTCTTATCTGTTCCAGTTTCCATGTTTATCATAATATTACACCTCGACACTATATAGGCATATATATAATATATGAGTTGATGTTTACATTCATGTATTATACAATTGTATAATACCCTCTATTATAAAATAGTATTTTTAACATATTTGCCAAAAATTAAAATAAAAAATAATACCCTAAAAAAGACGTATTAGCGTTTATTTTCTATTTTTAAAAATTAAAAATCTTTATAAGTGATATAGATAACATAAGGGATCTAATTTAATTATTCATGCTTATTTTAAAAATTAATGAACAATAAATTAATATTTTAACTTTAAAATCTTAATTAAAGCTTATATAATATTTAAATTTTAAAAAGAGATAAATTTATATAGCTATACAGTTATTTAATAAAATTATGTTGGTAATATTAAAAATACTAACATAATTATAACTTATTTATTAATAAATTCCTAATACATACACAAAAATATAAAAAGAAGTGATTTAAATGGCAAAAGGTAAAAAAAGCAATGATAAAGGGGCAAACGCACCAAAACAAGAAAACACACAAAAAGGAAAATCCTCTAAAAAATCAGCTGGAAAAGGTAAAAAATAGTATTTTTAATTACCATTCCTGCCTTTATTTTTTATTTTTTTATTTTTTATTTTTTGATTATAATTATCTATTCATATTCGTTTAAAGTTTCCGATAATTCTATGACTTTTCTTTGAATTTCGTCACGTACTTTTCTATAAAAATGAATATCCTTTCCTTCAGGGTCTTCAAGTTCCCAGGCAATATGTTTTTTTGAAGGTACATAAGGACAGGCACCCATGCAACCCATAGTTACAAGGATGTCCACGCCTTTTATATCTTCCATTACTTCTTCCACGGTTTCGGATTTTTGTTTAACTGGTAATCCTACCTCATCCATTACCAAAACCACCATTTCATCGACTTTATTATTTTCATTTTCATTTTTATCTTTTTCTAATCCTGCACTATAAGCGTCTAGCCCTTCATATTTTGCAAAACTCTCTGCCATTATGCTCCTTCGTTTATTATGGACGCATAAAAATAGTATTTTTTCTTTTTGCTGTTTTTTTGAATTTGTCGATTTACTAGTACATCTTTGATTTTTACATCCACAATCGCAATTTAAACTTGATTTCGGCATTTTTTGATTTGAAATCATCATATTATCCCTCGCGGTTATTAATATATAATATTTAAATTATCTTATTAATATTTAGTTAATAATGTTATATTTAAATATATGAATAAATTGTATTAAAAAAATTAGGAAAAAATTAGAGAAAAGATAAATAAATTCATTGCGAATTTTATTCTTTTTCTAAACCGCATTTTTTCCTTAAATCAGCACCTACTGTTTCGATGAGTAATTCTCCTTCTAATCTTCTCATTGAGTTTAAGTGAGGTTTTCCAGCTTGGTTTTCGAGAGCAAATTCTTTTGTAAATCTTCCATCTTGGATTTCTTTTAAGATTTCTTTCATTGCTTCTTTTGATTCTTTTGTAACAACTCTGTCTCTTCTTGTAAGTCCACCGTATTCTGCTGTGTTACTTACATCGTTCCACATGTTTTTGAATCCTTTTTGGTAGATTAAATCAACAATTAATTTCAATTCGTGGCATGTTTCAAAGTAAGCCATTTCTGGAGCGTAACCTGCTTCAACGAGTGTTTCAAATCCTGCTTTGATTAATTCTGTAACGCCACCACAGAGAACAGCTTGTTCACCAAATAAATCGGTTTCTGTTTCTTCTCTGAATGTTGTTTGGATAACTCCTGCTCTTGTTAAGCCGATACCTTTTGCCATTCCTAATGCAACGTCGTAAGCTTCGCCGGTTTCATCTTTTTCTATACAGATTAAACCTGGTACACCGAAACCTTCTTCGTATGTTTTTCTTACCATTTTTCCTGGTGATTTAGGAGCTACTAATGTTACATTTACGCCTTTTGGAGGTACAATGTATTTAAAGTGGATATTGTAACCGTGTGAGAAGCTTAATGTGTTGCCTTCTTCTAAGTACTGTTTTATTTGTTTATTGTATACATCGCCTTGTATTTCGTCAGGGATTAATACGTGTATGATATCAGCCATTTTAGCAGCTTCTTCGATAGTGTATACTTCGTGACCGTCTTCCTTAGCAGCTTCCCAAGATGCACCGCCTTCTCTTAAGCCCATTATTACATTTAAACCGCTCTCTTTCATGTTTAATGATTGAGCTCTACCTTGGCTACCGTATCCGATAACAGCTATTGTTTTGTTTTTTAATTTGTCGTAATTTGCATCAGCATCGTAAAGTACTTGCATTTTGTCACCTGTATTTACATCTAATTAGTTTAAATTAGTTTACATTTATATTTTATTCCTGTAAGTTAAATTAAATATATATGCTATTTATATGCCAATTTAAAAGTAATATAAAAATAAAATTAATGTATGAATTGAAATGAATTTATTTAGCATATTTAAGTTATCCTGTATATTTAAGTTATTTGATATAGTTTATATTATTTATTATTTTGTCATATCATATTTAAATATTATGTAACATTGCCATAATTCATCGAGATAAGTATAAATCTTTTTATATAAATAATTATGGAATAAAATGAATTAAAAGCGTTATTTTTTGATAAAGTACAATAATATACAATTTTTTTAAAGTATTATAGGATATATTTAATTAAATAATGAATAAAATAAAAATAGGGCATTATTTAGAATAAATAGTACTTATATTAAAAAAATAGAAAAATTATTCATAATATATGATTTAAAATTATTTTTACTTTTATTTTATTTTTTACTTTTACAATGGTTACATCCAACACTGCAGGTAGTATCGGTTTTGATTTCTTTTTTAGTCTCTTTTTTGACATCTTTCTTTGAAACTATTTTCCGATATAGTTTTTTGAGGGCTTGAATTCCTGTCCCATATGGACACATATATCTACACCAGAATCTTGCAATTATCATGCTTAAAACTAAACCTAGTAATATAAGGTAAAGTCTACCATAATAAGCATTGTTTCCAGAAATCAAAGTAATCCATATTGAATTTAACAAACTACCTGTTCTAATAGGACTATAGAATCTAGGGTCGCCCATAATAAGTGCGATAATTGCAAAGGTAAAGATTAGGTATTTTAACATATTAAATATGATTTTGTACTCTTTGTTGGTTTTAAAGTTTCCTTTAAATATTTTTGTTCGTATTTTGTATAAAACATCATTTAAGGTACCATAAGGGCAAACTCTTCCACAGAAATCTACTCTCGTAACTGCTAGGTATCCCAAAATTGCTACGAAAACAGGCTTTCGTAACTGTCTTGATGGGCAATCAACAACTGGACACAAGTCGCATACAACAAAAGGAACAATATAAGGACATCTAAACACGATTATTGCGAGTGAAGGTATAGATATTAAAAAAATTCCGTATTTTATAAATTTTGTATACATATTTTTTAATAGTAATTTCTTTTTTATACTCTTTATATTTCGTAAGTTATCTAAGTTTTTTTTATTTTCATTATTAAAATCTTTAGGGTTTTTTGAATTCATTATTACACGCTACAATTTAACTTGGTATATTATGTTTAATACATTATAAGATAATTAAAATAGAATACATTTGATGAACATAATTTTAAAACTAAAAAATTAAAATTAAAATTAAAATTAAAAGATATTTGAGTAAATAATTAATTAAATAATTTAATAATCAATATTTAGTTAATTATTTAATGACAAATAGTCTTTGTAGTAATTATTGTATACTTCTTGACCTTTTTCAGTATTTACAGGTACAAATCCATTTGCTGCTAAAATTTGTTCAGCTTCTTCACCTAAAACAAAGTTTTGGTATTCGTACGCTAATTTAGGATATTTTGTGTAGTTCATAACACCTACTGTGAAAATACCGATTTGTGGGGTCATATATTCTCTTGGTAAATTGATAATTTCATATCTACCTTTAACTTCAGGTAATGTTGTAACTCTTCTTTCTACTAATGTAGCGTCAGCTTCACTGTTTTCAAATTCTAAGAGCATTTTTTTGTAACAGTCGAAGTCTTTTGAAGATTTTTCGTATATTGAAGTTATAACTTCAGTTTGATTTAACATTGCTTTTTTAGCAGGTATTGATGATTTTGAATCAGTGTAAACTTTTACATCTGTTCTATTTAAGTCATCTAATGACTGTATGTTTTTAGGGTTACCTTTTTTAGTAAGTATTACCCAGTCGGTAAATTGATATACCTTATAATCAGGATTCATTAAGTCTAAGTCCACTAATTGTTGGGAAAAAATAACTGTTCTTGGCAAAAATACATCTGCGTAAGCTCCGCCTTCTAATGCTTTTTCTAATTTACCGGCATTCGCACCGGTGAATTCTACTTTACAATCGTATTTTTGTTCAAAAACTTTGTTTACTTCAGTTAGTGCTTCAGTAGGTCCTCCACAACTGTAAACTGTTAGAACAGTTTTTTCGCCTGTGTTTGTACCATCACCGCTAGAAACACAGCCACTAAATAACAAAGTCAATGAAATCAAACCTAATACTAAAAATAAATTCTTTTTCATAATATCTACCTAATAATTAAATTTTTAATTAATTAATATTTATTTAACATTTGAGTTAGTTTGAATTGCAATTTTCTATATGCTATATGCTATTAGATTTTTTAATGTATGTATGTCCGATAACACGATATAAATTATTATGATTATATATAAATAGTTTATTAAATGGGTTATTTTAGTATTTAATAGATATTAGATTTTTTAATACCAAACTAGTTAAAATAATGTAAAAAATAAAAAATAATATGTAAAATAATTTAAAACAATTAGAATACGTTAAGATAAGTTAATAGGGTAAAATAGGTTAAAATAATTTAAAGGGATGGGTTATATTATGAAACTTAGACTTATTGAGTGTTATGTTCCAAAGGGGATATTTGCAGGTCTTGAAAGTTCAATATCTGAAAAATCACTGGAACAAATTATATGGAGTAGTGTAAACGAAGAGAGGAATCAGACTGTTATAAAGATATTAACCACGTTAAGTTACGCAGAAGTTGTAATGGACGAACTTTCTACTGCATACGGAGGTTCAAATTTTAGAATGATTACATTAAGCCCTACGAGCGTATTCCCGCCGATTAAAGAGGATGAAGAAGAAAAAGAGAAAGAAAAAGAATCTGCAGGGGTTGAAAAAAAGAAAGATGAAAAAGTAGTGGTAGACGAGAAATTAGTAGAAAGGTTCACGAGGGCAGAAATACTTTCCAAAATGGAAGATTTTTCAAGGATATCAAAAGAATCGATACTAATGTTAATACTGTCGGCTATTGTAGCTTCAATAGGCCTATGGAAAAATGATGTTGCAATTATTATTGCATCCATGATAATTGCGCCACTTTTGGGTCCAAATATAGCACTTTCGTTTTCTGTTTCGGTTATGGACTTTAAACTTGCAGAAAAATCTTTGAAAAATCTGATATTGGGGATATCCTTAGTCTTGGTATTTTCAATTTTTTTAGGGAATATAATACCAATATCTCCAGAATATCCGCAAATAGCCTCTAGAATGGATTTAGGGTTCTACAACATAATTATAGCACTTTCAGCAGGTATAATTGGTACATTATCTGTTTTAATCTGTGGAATATCTTCTTCAGTTGTAGGGGTTATGATTGCAATCGCTTTAATCCCTCCTTTAGTAGCTTTTGGACTAATGGTTGGCTCGGGGTACTATATAGAATCATTGCCGATAGGAATATTGTTTATTACCAACATTGTAGCCGTTAACTTCTGTTCAGTGCTACTATTCTTCTTATATGGTGTCACACCATACAAATGGTGGGAAAAAGAGAAAGCTAAGAATTTTACAATAGTTACGCTGATTTTTTGGCTTTTGGCACTATTGTTTATGGCGGGAATAATAATTTATCGAGAAAATATTATTAATTTATTTATTTAAGTATTGCAAAAAAATGAAAGGTAAATGAAAAAAGTTATTTAATTTTAATTTTTATTTTCTTATTATTTTATTATTTTATTTTCTTATTATTTTATATTTTATATTTTATATTTTGTTAGTTTATTTATTGAATTTATTTACACCGTTTCTAACATCGATAGCTACGCCGTAATCAAATTCAAGAAGTTCTTTACCATTTAACAGGGTTGTACCGAATGCTAACAATTCATCTTCCTTATTAACCACTAAAACTTCTTCGTAAGGTCTTAACTCTTTGTCACAATCTATTACGAATTTTGCATAAACGGATTTACCATCTTTTGCAAATTCCTCAACACTTGGATCAATTACTACTCTATGGAATGGAGCAGGGATTTTTTCATGCAATAATTTCGCCCCTTCTTTTGCAGGGATTAAATAGTTGTCACTAGCCCTTACGGTAAATAAAACTTCCTTTGTATCCTTCCACATTACATTCCTAAGTCTTTTGGTAGTTTTACTTCTTTTGGTCATTAATTTATCCATTATTTCGTCATCGAGAATTTTATGACCGTATTGATATTGTAACATCTTGTCTATACGGGTTAAATCGCATGTATCTTTGTGAGCGTAGAGTGTTTCCTTACTCTTTTCAAATTTGGATTTTGAATGATTGGTATAATAATTGTAAGTATGAATATCCATAATTTTTTCAGGATTTTCTTCTTCAATTTTACCCATAAATTCGTTTACAAAATCATTGTTAAATTTCTTTTCGTGCTCGTATAATTGAGGAATTTCATTTTGAGATAATGGATACATTGTATCGATATACATAGGTACTAATCCAAATACTGGATCTTTTATCAATACGTCAACGTCACACTCGATATTTGGTAAGTTTTCACTGTATGGCTTTCTCACAGTACTTGAAACGTTTGTAACATAGATTTTATCCATTTGTACCCTATTCAATCTTTGTTTGTGCCTGTAAACTTCAGGTCTAAACATACTTTCAAATCCAGTATAGAAAAATCCTGATTTTTTAGAAACTGGGTCGTTTTTCTCTACAAATTCCATATATTTTGAAACTCTTCTTAATCCATCCATTAATTTAGGGTGTGCCCTACATCTTTCTTCTACGAGTTCCCACAAGTTACCTTCTTTGATAGCAAATTTAATTCTATCAAGTTCTTCGAAAGTTACATATAAATTATGTTCTGCTAAGAGCCTTTCAGCTTCCTTCCTTTCATCTTTGTTCTTACTTGTAAACATCTTGTTTAATTCTTTTGGCGCATACTGTGAACATATTGGGCATTGACACGGGAAGTTCTTTAAATCTTTCAAATCTTCGAGGTGTTTTGTACCATCAACAGTTAAATAACGTCCTTGTTTTGCGTAAAGTGCATAAGCGGCACTATCAAATAAATCACATCCTAAAGCAGCGGAAAGTGCGAATAACATAGGGTGTCCGCAACCGAATAAGTGAACTGGTTTATTTGAAGGTAGGTGCATTTTTGAGTTTAAAATGATATCTACAACATCACCATATCTATATTGCTCCATAAGTGGCACTACCGCACCTAATGGGTAAATATCAAAGTCCATTTGTCCCATTTGTTGAGCACTCTTTATTCTTAAATCCATGTGGGTAGAACCTTGTATTGTACCATTTAATTTTAAATTATATCCCATTTCGTCTCTTCTTGCAATGGAATCTTTTGCACGAATAAGTGTTTCATCTAATTCTCTACTTGCTCTCTCGTACGAAACGTCTGGAGGTGTTGGTATATCTAAAATTGTACCGACATCGACGCCTATTTTTTCTTGGAAATCGATAATTTCCATTGGTTGAACGTTTACACTACCATAAACGCTTAATTGGAAAGAACCGCTGTCAGTTACAATTACATTTTTGAATTTGGTTAATTCGTGTATACCTTTTTCAGAAGCAAATTCGTTTAATTCTGGGGTGGTATATGTTATATAAGAGTTTGTAATGATTACGTCCGCTAATTTGTTGATTAAATCGATTGGTACGGTTTGTTTCTTAGGGTTTGGGTGGACAACAGGCATTATTGTCGGGGTTTCTATTTTTTTTCCGTTAATTTTGATTACCCCTAGTCTTGCCATTGCGTCACGTGCTTTTATTTCAAACATTTGTTTCACCGAATACTGCATATCTGCTTAATTTTTAAATTATTTTTATACTAAAATTGTTTTATAAATAAAATTAATAACTATTCTATTATTTATTAATTCATATAAATAATATGCGATGAAAATAACTTAAATTAGTTAGACCCTAATATAGCGTAGAATAAGAAAAATAAAAATATGATAAAAAAATAAATAAACAAAAATATGATAAAAATGGAATTAATAATTATTTAAAGTATTAATTTTTTTTCGCCTTGCATTATTAAATATAATACTACTATACCACCAAATACATCTAAAACTGTACTTATTGGCAAAACTGATGCAGTTTTAACACCAAAAAGCCATTTGAATGGTAAATAATAATGCAATGTTATTATGTGACATGATAACATCAATAAAACTCCCACTAACATACTTCCAGGTAATAAATAGGTGTTATCAGATGTTTTAAGTAGCGGTCTAGCTAAATAAGGAGCAGATATTCCAACGAATGCCATTAAACCTACGTATGGAATAATCAAACCGACTACAAATGATGTTAACATTAATATTACTATTCTAATTTTCTTTATACTTAATCCAAAACTCTTTGCGTAGTTTTCACCAAAAACTAAGGCGTTTAAAGGCTTTATTAAAAACAATGATACAATTATAAACACTATTGTAGCAAAAGCCATAGGATAAACCGCTTCAAATGATAACTTTGACAAATTACCTACTACAAAGCCAAAATATTCTTCTACGGATAAACTATCGGAACTATGGATTAAATAGGACCTTACCCCACTAAATAAGTAACTTGCGAGCAATGCAATTATAATTACACTATTTGATTCCTTTACTTTAAAAGCAATGCTTATAAGTATAATTGTAGATAGCATACCGCCCATCCAACCGGCTATTAGTATATCGGCAGTTCCAAAAACCTTAAATAAGTTTGAAACCGAAGTTACAAATAGAATCAGAGAAACCATTAGTAAAACTCCGCTAGATATACCTGTAGTATATGGAGAAGCCAGCAGATTTCTAAATAGTATTTGTAACATTAGCCCACTACCTGCAAGAGTTATGCCTATCGCTATCGCTCCAAATATTTGAGGAAATCGGACTTCTTTTAGAAGGGTGTCTTTAAACATATCTCCTGTTGATTGATGAATTACAAAGTTTGTAACGTCATCTAAAGATATGGATTTAGCATTACCGCCATAATACAGCCCCAATATTAAAAATACTATTGATGAAAGTAGTAATATTACAATAACCGATAATTTGTAAAATTTATTATTTTGCATATTTTTTAAAGAATTTATAATTCCCATTTTTTTATTATTTTGGATTTTATCCATAATTTTCACCTAAAAATTAGGTATTGGTAGGTATTAGTATTTTATTCTTGTTTCCATATTCCCATGGCATTATATCAAGATATCATACCACCATGCTAATATTACATTCTAAACTGCTTAGATTTGGTATATACGTATATAGCTATTGGCGCCCCCATAATTGAAAGCGGGCAGAGTAACGGAAGCGTACTTGCACCATGCGGGATAATAACACTTGGCCTAGCAATTATATCGGCAATTAACAAGAATATTGCACCCAAAATTGCAGAAAGCGGTATTATTTTAGAATGTTTAGATGTTCCACAAATTATTTTGGCGATAATAGGCGTAAACATTCCAATAAAAGCTATTGGACCAGTAAATGCCACTATTGTAGCCGTAAGCATACAGGATAATAATAACAATACTTTTTTGAAAGATTTTACATTCAAACCCACACTTTTCGCATAATTATCTCCCAGAATGTTTGCATCAAGTTTTTTTGAAAGTAATATTAAGGTTAAAAAGATTAATGGGATAACAACTACAGCCATTATAATCAAATAATTAACTGTTAAGTTAGATACAGACCCCATTCCCCAACTGAAAAAGTGACTAAGCTTTGAATTATCGTCACCTAACATATCGCCTGTATATACTAGCATTGTAGTTATTCCGGAAGTAATTGCCCCAATCATTATCCCTGAAATCAACAATGTAGATGTTTGACGAGAAAATTTTGCTATAGCTGATATAACCAACATCACAACTATTGAACCGACATAAGCGGATAATATCATACCTATGGAGGATTTAGGTAGATGTGACCACAGTAAAACGGATGTAAAGCCGTAAAGCACCACCCCTAATGTAGCACCATTTGAAACGCCCATTAAATAAGGGTCTGCCAAAGGATTTCTAAAATAGCTCTGCATTAGGATACCTGCTGTAGATATTCCTAAACCAGCTACAATAGCACCCAAAGTTCGCAATATACGGATTTTGAAAATTATGGTGTCAGTAAGTTCAATACCTGTGGTTCCGGTTAATAAATATTGTAAAATTTGATAAAATGTAATATTTGAAGTTCCTACGGTTAAACTAAAGATTGATAGTATGAACAATAGTCCTAAGAATGCCAACATCAAAAATATGTATTTTTTATCCATAATTCACCAAGTTTACCGTATTTCTAATTAGTTTTTTAATTAGTTTATGTATTTATTTTACATTAGTTATATTAAAGTAAATTTTAATAAAATTAAGATAACTTTAATTAGATAGATTAGTTATATAAATGTTACGAATAGCACGTGAAATATATGCTAAATATATGCTAAATAGGGAGATTAAAAAGACTAAAAAAGGTTAAACGGTTAAAAAGGTTAAAAATTGTAAAAAAGGAAAATTAAATTTATTTTTAGTTTTATTTTATTATATTATTATAGGATTATCTTATTTTTTATTATTATAGGATTATCTTATTTTTTATTATTATAGGATTATCTTATTTTTTATTATTATAGGATTATCTTATTTTTTATTATTTTAGTTATTTATTTGACTATTTTTTACTATTGGCAATACTATTTTTAGTTTTTAGGGGTATTTTTATTAGTATTTTTAGTTTTACAGCTGTTACATGACGTACATAGTTTGTAACCTTTTTTTACGGTCTCGATACCAGTTCCATAAGGGCATAAGTATCTACACCAGAAACGAGCTATAAATATGACACCTAGCAATCCTACGATTACTAAAGCTATCCTAGCATTTTGCAATATCGCGGTTACGGCAATGTCGTAAATGTAAGTACCTGCAATAGCCCTATTTTTTCCATAAGGGTTCAATAAATAAGAACGAATACTCAAAGACGCTGCTACAATTGCAAACAAAAATATGACGTATTTTAAAACCATTATACCATTTTTTAAGGTCTTATGTTTTGATAAACTATAGGTCTTTTTTGAGATTTTCATACGTATTTTAAATAATATATGGTTCAACGTTCCAAAAGGACATATTTTTGTACAAAAATCAGCCTTAAAAACTGCCATATAACCTAAAACACCCACCAATAATGGATTACGAGTATATTTTAGGGGGCATATATAATGAGTACAATAATCACATGCAATAAATGGTACTACGTATATACATCGGAATATTGCAAAAATAACAGACGGTATACCTACTAAAAATAATAAATACCGACCATTATTAACCGTAAAGTCCCTAATCTTTTTTAAAGTACTTTTTTTACCCTTCTGCGAACTATCCTCATTTTTTTTAACATCTTCGTTACCCTTAGCCAAATTTTTCAAATTACCGCCTTCCCTTCAAATTGTAAAACTATTTTAAGATATAAAATTAAATCTATAAAAATGTTAGACTATGATTCAAATTATTTAATAATTCATAATTACTAGTTCATAATTTAAAAATTGATACGATGGAGAAATTAAAAAATAAGCATATCCGATAAAAGCCCCAATATTGCACTAATTACTATTATGGAAATAAGATATTTTAATGTCTTTTTTAGCCCATAACATTTATTTAGGGCTAAAATCATAGGCAACCCAGTAGCAGGCGCCGATATTAGGAAAGATAATATTATACCTTTTGGAATCCCCTCAATTGCAAAATTATTTATTAATGGGATTAGTGCGTAGGGGCATAAAAATATAACCAACCGAATTGCAGAAATTACAAAATACGTAATTAAATTGTTAGACAACAGCATAACAATAACTTCAGTTGGAATTAACGTAGCAAAAAACCCGGATAGCATATAACCAAGTAATATGGATGGCATTATAAATTTCAATTGACTTATCAATATTGATGTAAAATCGTGCTCTTGTTGTTTCCCTTCTTTAAAATAAGGGGTATATTTATCATTTAAAAATACAATGCCAACGCAAATGGATAATATTATGGATAAAATCAACTGATAAATAGCTAATTTATAGCCAATTATGGAAAGAGTCATAAAAAACCCAATGGGGGTTATAGATGCTGCGGATATAATAAATGCCATACTTGTGCCCATATTTACGCCTTTATTGTTCATTGCATTCGCTACAGGCACGCCGCTAGCAGAGCATAATGGTAAAACTGCACCCATTAATGAAGATTTCAAAAGTGAAAAACTTGAATAATTCAAATTATGAACAATCTTTTTCCTTAAATCCCCCTTTAATTTTACTTTTAAGTATGCAGAAATTATAAATCCGATTAAAATATATAAAATAGAATCTTTTAGGAAATTAAATGATTTTTCAAAAGATTTTATAATTATATAAAGTATATTGTCAAAATTTAAAGAAATAAGATCGATATTTAAATAAGATTCCAAATTTGTATATATATTACACGTTATTGTATTATTTGTTAGTATATTACTCGTTATTATAAAATTTAGTGCAGATTCTATAAATGTTATGATATCCATAATATCCCGGTTTTTTAAACTTTTAAGTTTCTAATTTTCTAAGTTTTTAAGTTTTTAAGTTTTTAAGTTTTTAATTTATTTTTATTGGGTTATTAAATTTATTAATATCTAATTTAATATTATTTATACCTATACTCAATTACATAAATACATTTGTATATTTAATCTTTAGTCCGAGGGGTTTTCGTAATATTATACAGTTGTATTACATCCGAACTTAGTAACAGTATATAAATAAGGCTTAAAAAAAATATATAAATAGGGGTGAAATAATGGTTTTAAAATCCAATGAATACAATAAAGAGTTTTCAGAAGCAATTGTGAATGCAGGAATTGATTTTTTGGGAGAAGACAAAAGTAATTCATTTAAAAGATGTTACCAATGCGGTACCTGTACGGGAGCTTGCCCAAGTGGTAGGATAACAGGATTTAGGACAAGAAAAATAATTAGGCAGGCTCTATTGGGTGATGAAGACTTGCTATCTAGTGATGACTTATGGATGTGTACAACTTGTTACGAATGTTACGAGAAATGTCCAAGGGAAGTTAAAATAACAGATTTAATCAAAGTAATTAGAAACTTAGCATCAGAAAAAGGATATATTGCAGAACCGCACCGGAAAACGTCACTTTATGTTTTCAAAACAGGTCATGCTGTACCAGTAAATGCTGAAATGAAAAAAGCAAGACTTGATTTGGGATTAACAGAAATTCCGCCAACAACCCACAAATATCCAGAAGCTTTACAAATGATTAAAGATATTATGGGCGATTTGAATTTCTGTAAAAAAGTAGGTATCTGTGAAGAAACAGGGGAATTAACAGAACTAGATTTAAAATATGCGAGCGAATAATTTAATAAGTTGCTAATTTGAAAAATTAATAAATTAATAGTTTAGCAGTTTAAATTTATTAATATTTTAATATTTTAATAATTCAATATTTTAGATAACAAAATTAAGTATTTGTATAGTTGAGGGGATTTTAATGGAGAATGCCAGAAATAAGGATATGAAAGACGAATATGTATTTTTCCTTGGTTGTATTGCACCTAATCGATATCCGGGTATCGAAAGTGCGACATACAAAGCTCTTGAAAAATTAGATTTAAAGTTAAAACCATTTGAACAAGCGTCTTGTTGTCCAGCTCCGGGGGTATTTGGTTCATTTGACTTGATGACTTGGTTAACAATTGCAGCAAGAAACATTGTACTCGCGGAACAGGAAGGTTTAGACATTCTAACGATTTGCAATGGATGCTATGGTTCTTTATTTGAAGCTGACCACATTTTAAAAGACAACGAAAAAGCAAGAACAAAAGTAAATGAAGTATTGGGAAAGCACGGTTTAGAATACAAAGGTACTACAAACGTTAGACACTTGACCGAGGTGCTTTACTTTGATTTAGGTACTGAATACATCGCCGATAGGGTAGAAAATCCATTAGACGCAAATGTAGCTGTCCACTACGGTTGCCACTACTTAAAACCTACCGATGTAAAACATATTGAAAGTTCAGAGGTTCCTAAATCACTTGATGGTCTTGTTGAAGCTATAGGTGCTACATCAATCCCATATCGTGATAAAAACATGTGTTGCGGTGCAGGTGGTGGTGTAAGGGCTAGAAACCCAGAAGTTGCTCTCCAAATGTCTGAAACGAAAATCAAAAATATGATTGCTGCAGGAGCAGATTGTGTAACTGAAGTATGTCCATTCTGCCACTTACAATTTGATAGGGGACAAATTGAAATCGAGGAAACGTTCAAAAGACAGTATAATTTACCAGTTATACATTATTCACAGCTTTTAGGATTGGCTATGAATATGTCACCAAAAGATGTGGCTCTTGATTTGCACTTTAAATCTGCTGATCCACTATTAAAAAAATTAGGATATATTGATGAATAAGTAATTTATTATTTATTTTTTATTATCTTATTTTATTCTTTTTTTATTATCTTATTTTATTCTTTTTTTATTATCTTATTTTATTCTTTTTTTATTATCTTATTTTATTCTTTTTTTATTATCTTATTTTATTTTATTCTTCGACAAATTCTTTTTTATGCTTTAATACATAGCTCTTTAAGAATATTGGTGGTATCGTGGACGTTATGAGTGATAATATCACAATTGCAACAAAATAAGGATATGGGAGTATACCCATTTCTAAACCCAGTGTTGCTGCAACTAGCGCGGTTGAAAGAGATGGTACGGTGAAAACCCCTCCACAAAAACTCTTTATATTGTTGTATTTTAACATTCTTAAGGATATATACCCTGAAAACGTTTTTAATATTGCTAAAACCGAAACAGCTACTGCTATTAAGGATATGTTACTTAAATCGGTCAAAACGCTTATATTAGTGTTCATACCCACCGTTAGGAAAAATAATGGGATAAATAGTCCATAACCTATAGCGTTTAAATTTTCATTTAATAAAGTATCGTGCTCTTCTTTAGTAAGCTCTTCTGAAACAGCTATTCCTGTAATAAATGCCCCGATAATCGGGTGTATTCCGATGTATTCTCCAGTTATGATGGAAATAAGTATCAATAAGAGTATAAAATGGATTTTAGGAACGTGTAACTCTTCCAATTTTTTGAAAATGTACTTAGACATTAACGGAATTATAAGTAAAAGCCCTACAATATACAGTAAAACCAAGCCCATAAACTGGAATATCTCAGAATTTAAGCCCCCTGCTGTTTCATTGACTTTAACTATTATGGAAACTATAATAAGGCTTAAAAGGTCCACAATGACAGTTGCGCTTAATAAAGTTGTACCGAGTTTTGACTTAATCATATTTAACTCATCCATAAGCCCATAAACAATTCCAACGGAGTGTGAAGAAAATATAACCGCATAAATAAGAGAACCAATGAAATCTAATCCAAAGAGTTGAGCCACAAAATAACCGCCAATTGCCGGAATTACCATTGAAAATATACTTAAAAATGTGGAATTCTTGAATTCTGCCTTTAAAGTATCGTTATCTACTTCTAAGCCTGCTAAAAACATTAAAAATAACATACCGAACGCACCAAATTGCATAAGTGCGTCACTCATAGGTATTAAGTTTAAACCGTAAGGTCCTATGAAAATACCTGCCAACATCATTGCTGTGATGCCTGGGATATTAAATCGCTTTAAAACCTGGGGGAATATGAAGATTAAGAGCATAACAATAAATAACATTATATAATTGTCCATAATATACACCGTGAAAAGTTTAAATTTGAATTAAGTTGTATTAAGTTGTATTAAGTTGAATTAATTTGAAATTATATTTTTTGCCGTAAATTATATAAATCAATAAATTTTAAGGTAAAAGAAAATTAATAATTTAAATTAGATACTATGATTTATAGTTTTAAAAGTACTAATAATATTTATGATACAATTGTATATTTATTATTCATACATTGTAAATATTATCGAATAGTATATAATAAAAATTATTTTAATTTTCAATAAATTTTACGTATGAATACTATAATATAAATACTTTAATACTCAATAAACGATTAGATACGATAAGTTAATCAATTTTACATCGATTTTTTTAATAAAACGTTAAGATAATATAGATGGGATTAATAAATTAAATAAGGATATTAAATTAATTATTATGCAATACTTACCGATTATTAGTAATTGTAAAAATTAGTAAAATGGTGATAATATGTTAATTATGGCAGGATTAGGACTCTATGATGAAAAAGATTTAACCTTAAAAACACTTGAACATGCTAAAAAAGCCGATAAAATTTATGCAGAATTTTACACTGCTATTTTAACCGGTACAACCTTGGAAACAATTGAAAAAACACTCGGAAAAAAGATACACGTATTAGACCGTGAAAAAGTAGAATATGAGACTGAAAAATTAATAAATGAGTCAAAAGACAAGGATATAATGTTTTTAACTGCAGGCGATCCAATGGTTGCTACTACACACGTTGATATTGCAGTAGAAGCTAAAAAGAAAGGTATTGAAGTTGTTATTATCAACGCTCCGTCAATATATTCTGCTATCGGCATCACAGGTTTACAAATATATAAGTTTGGTAAAACTACGTCTATAGTATTCCCTGAACCTAATTATTTCCCAGAAACACCTTACAATGTTATAAAAGATAACTTATCATTGGGTTACCATACATTATGTCTTTTAGACATTCATGCGCATGAAAATAAATTTATGACGGCTAATGAAGGTTTACAGGTACTTTTAGATATTGAAGAGAGAAGAAAAGAGAATATATTAAGTGAAGATACGAAAGTTTTGGTAGTAGCTAGAGCAGGTAGTTTAAAACCTAAATTAGTTTACGGAAAAATAAAAGATTTGATAAAACAGGACTTTGGGGCTCCATTACACAGCATTATAGTTCTTGGAAACCTTCACTTTATGGAAGAAGAAGCTCTTGAAATACTCGCAGAAAATATATAATTCAATAAATTTATTTTTATTTTACTTTTTATTTTACTTTTTATATTATTTTTTATATTATTTTTTATTTTTAATTAAAATGTTATTTTATCTTTGAATCTATCTGTATACTAATATATATTAATATATAATTATATAATTAATTAATTTAGATGTATATTTATTAAGTTTTTAATATTTACTAATCGCCGTACTAATTAAAAATGTATTTATAAGGTAAATATTATAATATTCATGTAATAAACATAGCAAAATAACCAATATACTAAAAAAAGCTAGTTTATAGGGGTGAAGCATGTACAAAAAGTTATTTGCAGTACTCGCAGTGATTTTGGCAATTTTAGTATCCGGTTGTGTTACAGAACAACCTACGGGGGAAATTAATCAAACTACAAACCCTGATGATACATCAAATTCTTCAAAATACAGTGAAGTAAACATTACACAGCACGTCGAAACAATGACATTCGGCAAAACAATTCCAACACTCGGAAAGACATTAGTAAATTTAAAAGAAAATCCATCAACTGGATATGGATGGAATTACACCATTGAAGGCGACAAAGACGCTATTGAAATTATCGAAGATAACTACATAGCTCCTGAATCAGACCTTGAAGGTGCTCCTGGAACACGTTCATTCTTAATTGAAGGTAAAAAAGCAGGTCAAGCTAAAATTATATTCAAATACGAAAGAAATTGGGAAAATAATAGTGAAGTTAAAGAATACACATGTATCGTAAATGTTATAAAAATTGACAGATACGAAATATCAAAAAATCCTAACATTACCAAAAACTACAATTCAAAAGTAGTTTTATTAAACGATGAGATGCAAGTTTCATTACCTGAAAACCCTTCAACAGGTTACAAATGGGTAGTTGACAACGGTGCACCTAAAATATTAGAACTCGTTTCCTCAAAATTCATTACTGAAAATAATGCAGAAGATACAAAGGACGTTGTTGTTGGCGCAGGTGGTAACAGAATATGGACCTACAAAGGTTTAGAAGCTGTCCCTGTTAGATTAACATACTATTTAGTATCACCAGCAAAAGAAGTTACACAGGTAGAATACTACGACGTATATATTGATTTGAAAGACGCTGAAAAAGTAGCAGAAAACAAATCTGTTAAAGTTGGGGAAGAATTAAGTATTACCCATGCAATGCCTAAAAATTACGTAGGATACGCTATTGAAATTACCAATAAAGAAGTTTTAAACTTTGAAACCGTATCTAACGTAGACGATGAATTAAATATTACTTGGATATTCAATGCTACAAAAGCAGGCGATACCCAACTTATCATTAGAGAATACTTTGGTGAAGAAAACACCGATGCTGAAAAAATAACCACCTACAACGTTAAAGTTGAAGAAGGCGTTGTTTCAGTGATTAGCAGTAACTAATTGACTATAGTTACTAAATTGACTAATTTATTAATGACTAATTTATTAATGAATAAGTTATTAATGACCAAAATTGACTATTAATTTATTTTTCCTTTTTTTAATTTTATTATGTTTTTATTCTATTATTATTCTATTTTATTTTCGTTAAACTTTACAATTAAATAAAAAGTAATAAATCTTTTAAGTATTATATTTTAATTTACAAGAATTATTTTTTCATTATTTAGCGATGTATGAAAATATTTAAAAAAAATACGGTGTTTTTATGAGATATTTAGAACTTTTAGAAATAAAAGATGCAAAAAAAATTATAACGGATAAATTAAGCGAATTAAAAAACGAAGAAATCGATTTAATTTATTCTAATGGTCGTATACTATCAGATGACATAATTTCAGATGTAGATGTACCCCCATTTGACCGTTCACGTATGGATGGCTATGCAGTACTTGCAAAAGATACCTATGAAGCTGATGAGAGCAATCCTGTAACTCTAAAAGTTATCGATAGCGTTAAAGCAGGGGCTTTTAGTGATAAAAAATTAACTGAAAAAACCTGTATCGAGATAGCTACGGGTGCACCCATGCCTAAAAGTGCTGATGCTGTTGTAATGGTGGAATATACTGAACAAACTGATGAAAATGAGATAAAAATCTATGATGCTGTAGCACCTCATGAAAATATACAATATTGCGGTAGCGATATCATGATTGGTGAATTAATCTTAAGAAAAGGCACCAAATTAACCGCTCGTGATATTGGCGCGATTTCAGCCATTGGAATGGATAAAATAAAGGTTGAAAAAAATTTAAATGTTGGTTTGATATCCACAGGGAACGAATTGCAAGAATTGGGAGATAATTTAAAACCTAACAAAATATACGATGTAAATACGTACACATTGGCCTCTTCAATACAGGAAAATGGATGGAATTTTAATTTTTACGGTATTGTAGGGGATAATAAAAAAGATTTGAAAGAAAAGATTACCAATGCACTAAATAATGACGAAGATGTTATTATATTAAGCGGGGGAACCTCTGCAGGAGTTGGGGATTTAACTAGCACCGTCATAGAAGAATTAGGCGGTGAAATATTAGTTCATGGCATAAAAATAAAACCTGGAAAGCCTACGATAATTGGGCAAATCCCATATAATAACAAACATAAATTAGTTGTGGGACTACCGGGCTACCCAACATCTTGTTTAACCATTTTTGACGTATTATTTAATGAAAAAGGGAATTTATTAACTGCACACTTCCATCCTCGTTATATTTCCGCGAAAGGAAGAGAAGAATATTTGCCAGTATCAATTATAAAAGGTTTAGAAGGTTATGGTGTATATCCAATTGTAAAAGGCAGTGGTGCAATTACATCCCTCACATATGCTGATGGATATGTCATAATACCTGAAAATAAAGAGATGTTGGAAGATGAAGTTGTTGACGTACACTTATTTGGAAATATCAAATTAGGACTTAATATTATCGGTAGTCATTGTATTGGAATAGATTATATCTTACAAAAAAGTGATTTAATAGCTAAAACAATAAATGTGGGTTCTTTAGGCGGTATTAGTTCCATTAAAAGAGAAGAAGCCGACATTGCAGGTATTCACTTACTTGGTGATGATGGAGAATACAACGTACCATTTTTAAAAAGATACAGTGTAAAAAATGCTTCTTTGGTTAGAGGATACCTTAGAGAACAAGGTTTCATGTTTAAAAAAGAATTAGTTGAAAAAATAGGGTTTGAATTAAAAACTATCGAAGACGTCCTAAAATTGTTGAAATCTCCAATTGCCAAAGAAATTGACTTTATTAATCGAAATAAAGGTGCCGGTACACGAGTTTTGTTTGATAAATTTTTAAAAGATAATAAAATAAACAAATCCAATGTTAATGGCTATGATTTGGAGGCTAAAACTCATTCAGCGGTTGGAGCTTCAGTTGCCATGGATAAAGTGGATATAGGTATAGGAATTAAAACCATTGCTGAAAAATATAATTTGGAATTTATAAAACTTGCAGATGAAAATTATGATTTATTGATTCGAAATGAAAAATTAAATGATCCTGAAGTCTTAGAATTCATTGAATTACTTAAAAAAGTGGAATTACCATTTGAAAAATCAAATGATTGCGGAGAAATTATATATAAAAGTGAATAAAAAAAAGTAATATAATAATAGAAATTAATAGAAATTAATTTTATTTTCTAGTTTCTACTTCTTTTTTATTTCTTTTTTATTTTATTATCTTGGCTATTTAATCGTTAAATTCTAATTCCGCATCTAAAATTGTGTAACTTATTTTGTTTTTATCGATTTCATTTAGTACATTTTCAGTCATTTTTCCAGTTACAAATGCAATAACGTCGCAACCTCGTGTACACGCATTTGTAATACCACTTGACACACCAAATCTTATATCTGGCTTTATATCTAATTTATTTAACAATACGGCACTAACAGTCCCCATCATTGCGATAACTGCGTCAGGATTCTCTTCCAATATTTTTAAGACAAATTCTACATTTACCGCACTTGTACCGCCTTTTACCTTAGGAGGAACTTTTAAAACTATTACTTTTCCTTTTCTAACGTCTACGTAGCCTTCAAGTTCATGTATTGATATATCGTCGCCTTTTCTACCATCTTCATAAACAATAGCGGACGCTTCAGTAACATTTGTTTTAGATATATACATTAAACCCTTGTGCATGTAAAGATATACTTTATCCCCTTTCTTTACATCTTCATTTGCTATTGCAGGCCAGGTGTCCTTGTATCTGTATAAATTCTGGTTTACTTCTGAAAGGTAGTCTTTAAAATCTCCAATCCACAATTTAAGGTGTTCCATACCCATATCTGTAATTACGTATTCTCCCCTACCTCTTGATTTGATAAATCCGTTTTTTGCTAAGTTTCTAACATGTTCTGAAACTCCTTGAACGGTTATACCCAAAACTTCGGCAATTTCTTTTTGTTTTATATGAGGTTGCTTTCTTACGATTTCAGAAAGTATTTGAAATTCTGTAATATTTCTTTTTTTCATTTTCACACCAAATATATTGTTATTCAAGTGACTTGAATAATTTATTAAAATTTAGTTGATTTAGTAAATTCTATTTTTTTTAAGATATATAAAGCTTTGTAAAATTCTCCAATTTACATTATTTATTAGACATTTGTTTTATTAATAGGGCTTAATTTCAATAAGGGGCACTCAAAAATAATTTTTTTATTAAAAGACAATTTACTATTACTTAACTATATAATAATATGTCTTATTGTGTTAATTTTTTGAAATTGTTTCGTAAGATACATATAGTAGTAATTAAAAGGTATATGTCGTAAAAAACTAATTAAATACATAAACATAAAAAAAATACAAAAATACAAAAATACAAACCATAAAAATACAAGAAACATTATTTTAATTAATAAGTTCAAAAATTAACTAATTTATTACAGATTATACACTGAGGTGTTTTTATTAAAAAAATTATCCTAGTATTAGGCTGTATACTTGTATTGGCATTCTCTGGATGCGTAAGCACTCCTTCAGATGATGGAGATGTTCCAACAATCAAATTAGGACACTTACCATCTGACCACGATGCACCATTACACGTAGCAACAGAAAATCCTGATTTATTCAAAGAAAAATACGGCGTTTACTTGAAAAACGTAGACGGTAAAAATAACTACGAATTATACGAAAATGATAAAAAAATAGCAAATGTTGAATCAGTACTTATCACCCAAGGTGGAGCTCAAATTATGACATTATTGTCACAAGGTCAGCTCGATATGGGTATTAACGGCGTTCCTCCTGTTGTATTTTCAGTAGATAGCGGTACAAAAGCTAAAATTGTAGCTGGAATCAATGAAGAAGGTTCCGCATTCGTTGTAAGAAACGATATTCCTGCAACTAACTGGAATGAATTTGTAGCTTGGGTTAAAGCTCAAAATGAAGCTGGCGAACAAGTAGCTATTGGTCACCCATTACCGGTTTCAATCCAATATGTTATGATAAAATCAGCTTTAGATTATGAAAACATCACATATACAGAAAATGCTGATGATAAAAGCGCTATGGTTTACTTAATGAACTGTAAAGGACAAGGTTCAATGTCTAAATTACTTGAAAAAGGAGACTTAGACGCAGTAATTGCTTGGGAACCTACACCTGAAATATTAAAAATAAACGATATCGCAAAACCTATTGCATACAGTGCAGAATTACCACCTGAAGGAGCTTGGGTAGGTCACTCATGCTGTGTTTTAGTAGCTTCAGACGATGCAATTGCAAATAACAGAGATGTAGTTAAAGCAATGACTAAATTAATGTTAGCTGGAAACAAAGAAATCAACAAAAACCCTGAATTAGCAGTAAACGCTTGTTCTGCTCAGTTAGGTACTCCTTTAGAAGTAGAAGAGTTATCAATTCCTAATATTAAATTTGCTGAAAAAGTAGATAAATTAAAAGTATTTGGCCCTCAATTTGTTCAAGTTATGGACGAACAAGGAATGATGCAAAACGAATTAAAAGGATTATCAGAAGATGGAATTAGAGAAAAATTATATGATTTCTCATTATTTGAAGAAGTTTCAAAAGAAATTGACGAAATTGAATAATTAATATTCTTTAATTAAACATTTTCTTTTTAATTTTTTTAATTTTTTTATAATTTATTTTATTATATGACATATAATTATTTTTTAAGTATTTATCTTATTGAAAAATAGTATTAAAAAGTTAAAAAGTTAAAAATTTAATAAATATTAATGCTCTTTTTTAAATATTAATCCAAATTTAAGCAATATTTTACCAAATTCAGTTATTTGAATTAAAGCGTTCTCTTTTTCTGCGAAACCGTGTTTTAATATTGGGTCTACCCTATCATAGGCAGAACGTCTATGAATACCCAACGCTTTGGCTAATTCTTCAACTTTAACAGAACCACCTAGCTCATCTATTTTAATAAGCGTTTCCCTGGTTGCAGGGTGTTTTGTTATCATATGTATGCCCTCTTTTGCACTTATACTGACAAGATCTGGGCAAATACCACACATTGCAATGTCATAGTTCCTTATATCGCCAAATATGATTTCCCCGTAAGTTGTAAGACCCAGTAAATCGCCAAGTTGGTAATTTTCTAATCTATCCTTTAATAAATCAGTATTGGTTTCCATTAACATTGCCGACACATTACAAAAGGTAATTGCTGGTTTATTGTAGTAAGGGGGAGAATTCTCTAAAATATCTATGTTTTGATTAAATAACTCAGTTACTTTGGTTTCATCAATTTTTACGTGTTTTAATTCTTGGTGATTACGGATATAAGATGCAGTGGCCATATGGTCATCAAGAAGATTTACAGGACCTTTTAAATAAATCTCCTCATTATTAGCCACCATGCCCAAAGGATTAGATAAATAAGATTTTTTATCCTTTTTTAGTTCATTTGCTGACTTTTTATAACCAATTAATTCTTTATATTGGTCTACGGCATTTTTACCATTTATTTTCATAATTTTTCTTTTGGTATTTTCCGTTATTATTAGCTTATCTCTCAAATAGCACATATCTTCAACTTCAAATTTTTCGACTGCATTATTATCTGTATTATCAGTAGCCATATTAAATTGAGAGTTTTCCTTCGTATCTTCCATATTCTTATATCTACCGTACGACATTTTAGGGATTAAATCGCCCCCGAAAGCTACACAGACGATACTATCAAAATACGAATCATTACAGTACTGATACATCTTATTAAATTCTAAATTATCGGAAGAGATACCTCCAAAAATTGGTATGGTATACCCTACTTCTTCGATAATACTTTCCATAATTTTTTCTTCAGATTTGCAAAAATCCATTAGCACATATATCAATTTAGGGGACATTCCTAAATTATCTATCGCATCACGAACTGCATTTCTTCCCGCTTCTTTTGGATTTACACTTGCACCTAAATCCACACCTATGCCCACACTAATATATTTAGAACTTATAATACCTACAGAAACGCCATTTGAAACAACTTTATTGCTTACAATTTGAAAATTAGAGCTACTGCCTACAATTGGCGTATTTGTATCTAAAACCAACCGTACCCCATTTAAAACTTCTTCGGGATTATATTCCGGTGAAGAATACAAAAAGGCGATAGTTGGACTTTCAGAATGTTTTTCCATATTTTTTAGTGCATCTGAAGTTGCGTGAGCCCCTGCTTTAAGTGGATTAGTATCTTCGGAGGTTCCAAATCCATACTGTATAAATTGCACAATAGCACCACGATAATATTTAATAATTTTTTATTGAATAATTTAGTTGATATATTTTAAATAATTTTTAACACATTTTACACATTCTAAATATCTAAATATTTAAATATTTATTATTATTAATTATTAAGTATTATTAATTATTATTAATTATTATTTACATTTTACACATTTAGCTTAATTTTAAGAATTTACCACATTATAATTATAATATACATATATGTGTTACTCTAATATATTAAACATATTATTTAATTTAACACCGTATGTATTATATTTGTATTATAATTATATATGTATATTATTTAATCTATTAATATCATTTGTAATATTAATAACTACACTATTATATATTTATTAATGGGACAATTTGATAAATAATAAGTATTATAAGAATATATACTAAACACATATAGTCTATTGTTAATTTTGATTAATATATCCCTCGAATAACAGTAACATACTAATAATTACTATATTTTAATGTATGATATTAATTAATGGGTGTTAATATGAAAATACTTGTTGTTGAAGATGAAGAAGATATTTTAAATTTAGTAAAATTAATACTTGAAATTGAAGGTCATGAAGTAAAAGCTGTTTCAAGTGGACAGCTCGCAATTGAAGAATTAGAAAATGGAATCCCTGACTTAATAATATTAGATATTATGATGCCTGAAATGAATGGTTGGGAATTTTTAGAAATATCCCGGGGAAAACATGGAAGAATTCCTGTTATCGTGTTTACTGCAAATGCACAATGTAATAATATTAAGATAGCTCAAGAAAAGAATGTAGACTACTTAATAAAGCCATTTGATAAACAAGCGTTAGTTGAAAAGGTAAATGAATATGATAATTCATGGTAATAATCTGAATTGGAATTAAAATTAAATTAAATTAAATTAAAATCAATCTTTAAATAATAATTCAATATCATAACATATACATCATAATTACCATATAATTAGATAAATAACTAATATTATATAGAATAGCTGAGTAAATAGATAGGTATTATTAAAACTAAAATTGAAATTAATTAAAATTACCAGAATCATAATTCAATATAAAATAATTTAAATTATGAATTTAAGTTAGTACAATAAAATTAGCACATACTATAATAGTATAGCCATGTAGTCATATTCTAAATGGAGAGGATTTTATGAAAAAGGTTCCATTATTTAAGAGATTTGGCACTAAACTATTAATATACGCTACCATTGTTGCAATTATCCCTATAATATTGTTAAGTGTTATATCGAATGGTACGATTAGCAATACCATGCAAGAGCACTCGCAGAACAAAATTAATAGTGACCTAAAAGTGGCCGAAAACATACTGAATAGTAGATTAAGTGAAATGGATGCTGTAGTCCATTATTCTAAGAATTCAAATTTGACAAAATCCATAATTTACTCCAAAGATAAAAAACGTATTTACGAGTTAGCATCATCTATTAAGAAATCGACGAACTCGGATTTCGTGCTGATTTGTGATGCAGATGGAAATTCTATAGGTGGGTCGAATAGTAATGATACAGGAGTTGGAGACTTTAAATATCTAATGGATGCAGAATTTAAAAAAGAAGGACATAAATGTATTGAACTAATTGGTGAACAGACCCTTAAAGGTCAGAATGTTTATAATGAAAGTATTATTAAACTATCTGGACTTGAAAATTCTGATAGATATCTCTATAAGGCAATGGGTTTGGTTTCTGCACAACCTGTTTATAAAGAAGGTAAATTAATAGGTTCAATAATTGTTGTAGATATATTAAATAAAGATAATAATTTAGTAGATAAAGCAAAAGACGTATCTGGAGAAGCTACCACAATATTCTTAAATGATATAAGGATATCCACCAATGTTAAAGATAGTGAAGATAAACGAGCTATCGGTACCATTGTTTCAGAAGATGTTTACAAAAAAACATTACTTAGTGGAGAAACTTACTAGGGTAAGGCTTTTGTTGTTAATGAGTGGTATTTTACCGCATACGACCCTATAAAGAACTTTAAAGGCGATGTTATAGGCATGTTATTCGTAGGAACACCTGTGGCACCTTACGAAGCCTTGAATAGTAACATTAAAGTTCAAACAGTTGTTATCGCATTCCTAGGTTTAATAATTGCTTTAATTGTTTCGATAATGTTAAGTAAAAGTATAATAAGACCAATGGAAAATTTAAAAGAAGCAGCCCAAAACTTCAGTGAAGGACGTTATGGTACCAAGGTTCCAGTTGATAGCCTTGATGAATTTGGGGAACTTTCCAAGATATTCAATAAGATGTCCGATGAAATAAGTATATCCCATACAAAATTACAAAAACACGCTGAAGAATTAAGTAAGTCATATGATGAATTAAAAGAATTAGATAATTTGAAATCTGATTTAATTGCAATTGCGTCCCATGAGTTAAGAACACCCCTTACATCCGTTAAGGGATACGTAGAATTAGTACTTGACGGTACTATGGGCGAAGTTAACGAAGCTCAAAGAAAATGTTTATCTATTGCAAATGATAACATCGATAGATTAAGAAGACTAATAGAAAGTATGCTTGATTTATCAAAAATAGAGCGTGGCGAACTTCAAATGCAAAAAGAACTAATGAATATAAAAACTGCAGTTAATGAAGTTGTAGAAAATTTAAAACCATTATTTGATGAAAAAAATATAAGATTGGATAAAAAATTGCAAAATCTAAGTTTGTACGGTGACAAAGATAGATTAATGCAAGTAATAACAAATTTGGTTGAAAATGCTATTAAATTCAACCCTACGAATGGAGAAATATATATTGGTGCTTACGAAGACGAAGGAAACATTCACTTGGTTGTAACAGACCACGGTGCAGGTATTCCTGAGAAAGACCTTGAAAAGATATTCGATAGGTTCTATCAAGTTGATTCTTCATCGAAAAGACCTAAAGGTGGCTCTGGATTGGGTCTCGCAGTATGTAAAAGTATTGTAGAAGCTCACGAAGGTATCATTTGGGTTGAGAGTGAACTTGGTAAGGGAAGTACATTCCATGTTATCTTACCAATATTTTCCAATACTTTTGGAATTGATGATGAGGAAAATCCATTCATAACTAAATTAAATAAAGATAAATTTGAATAATATTGATATACAATACAAATTAATAAAAAAAATAATTTTACTTTTTTATATTTTATTTTAAGTTTTTTGATTTTGATTTTGATTTTGATTTTAAATTATAGCGGAGATAACACTATTCAAAATAGTCATATAATTTTTTATTATTTTTATAAACTTTTATAAACTTTTATAAATTTTTCAAATAATCAAATAAAAAAAGAAATTAAATAAATATTATTAGATTTAAGTTTATATTTTATTTTTTAGTTATTTTTAGTTATTTATTTTTAGTGTTGTCCACCGCAAGGTGAATCCATTAATGGAGGCATTGTATCATCAACACCTGCTTGGTATCCGGATTCTTTTCTTGTTCTTTCCTGAACTCTGTGGAATATCTTAGCCACAGGGATTTCCATAGGACAAACATCTGAACATTGACCGCAGTTTACACAGCTGTATGCCATGTGTGCCATTCTTACACCGTGGAACATTAAAGGTTCTGGTGGTATCTGTCCTTTTGTTGTGAAGTCAGGTATTGCACATTCTACACAGAAACATACAGGACATACATCTCTACAGCCGTAACATTTAATACATCTGTTAAAGTATTCGTCCCACTCTTTTAAATCAGGGTATTCAGTTTCTAATTGAGCTGTTTTACCACTTTCACTCATTTTTAACATAGTCTGTTCGACTTTGTCTCTGATTTCAATACCTTTTGGATTTGGAGCTTTGGTTTTAATGAAGCCTTCTTTTTCAGCGTCCTTTATTAATTGTTGACCCTTTTCAGTGTTTACTTCAACAAAAGTCCACTTTCCAGCATCTTCGCCAATAACTCCCCAGTTACCACATGCAACGTCTGCTTTTCTTGGTACTTTCACGTCACATCTTTGGCAGTTATCTCTTCTACCGTAACCGTCGTGCTCTAAGTCGTGCATTTTGATACCCTTATGGGTTCCGTCTTTTAATTCTATGATAAACTTACCTTTATCGATTTCTTCCTTAACTACATCGAATGGATCTACTTCATAGAATAATTTAATCATTTCGAGAGCTGTTTGAGGGGGTACTGTACCACCACAGTTTAAACCTATCATGTATACGTTGTCAAGGTCTATTTGTGCTCTTTTAGCTAATTCAACGATTGCTTTCATGTCACAAGGTTTTACAGGAACAGCTATTTTTTGATCTTTTAAGTGTTCTTTGATTATGCCTCCCCACATTGTAGGAGCACAGTGTAATGAACCAGCTGTTTGTAAAAGGTCTTCTGAGTTTGTAACGTATGTAGGGATTGCGTCATAAACATCTTGACCTTTTTTAAGTGTCAATACGCCATCTACGATTTTACTATCTAATAGGTATTTAAATAAGGCTGTTACTGCGCCACCACACTCTCCCTTACTTAATATTTCAGGGTCGGAAGCTTGAACATAGTACATATCGCCCATAATTCCACCGTTTTATACTTTTATAATATTTTATAATATCTTATAATATTTTACAAATTTTATAAATTTACAATATATTATGCTTTTATTTAAATCTTAATCTAATTTAATAGGTTTAAATAAGAATCAGCAACGTGTTTAATAAGTAATTTTAAATTAATTGACTTAATTGAATTAATTGAATTAAATATATAAGTAAATTAAATTTAAAATAATAAGTACTAATTAGCATTTATTTCAATTTAATTAACTTATAATATTAATATACCATTAATTAAGCCTTTTCAACTTTTACAGCACATACCTTGTACTCTGGTATCTTACAGTTAGGGTCTTGTGCAGGGTTGGTTAAAGTGTTTGCTGCAGTTTCCGCAAAGTGGAATGGCATGAATGCAACGCCCTTCTTAATGTTAGGTGTGATTCTTGCTTTAACTACAACTTCGCCTCTTCTGGTACTTGCTTTAACTGGCTGTTTGTCCTTAATACCTAATGCTTCAGCATCTTCAGGGTGTAATTCGATGAAACCCTCTGAAAGCTCACTATCTAAGTGTTTACTTCTTCTGGTCATTGTACCGGTGTGGTAGTGGAATATAACCCTTCCAGTTGTTAAAATCATTGGATATTCAGCATCTGGTAACTCAGCAGGGTCTCCGTATTCAATAGGGAACATAACTCCTAAACCATCAGCGGTTAAGAATTTTTCCTTGTGTAATATTGGAGTTCCTGGGTCTTCAGGGGTTTTACATGGCCAGTGTAATCCATCTACGCCGAGTCTGTCGTAAGCCATACCTGCGTATTGTGGAGTTACTGAAGCAATTTCATTGAATACTTCTTCAGGTGTGTTAAATTCGAATAATTCAGGGTGTCCCATCTTTTCTCCGATTAATTTAACGATTTCCCAGTCTACCATAGCTCCTTCTAATGGTTCTACAGCTTTGTGTACTCTCTGAACTCTTCTTTCAGTGTTTGAGAATGTACCATCTTTTTCAGCCCAAGAGACACCTGGTAAAACTACATCTGCAATTTGTGCAGTTTCAGTTAAGAAGATATCTTGAACGATTAAGAGGTCTAAGTGACCTAAAGCGTGTTTTACGTGGTTTAAGTCAGGGTCTGAAACCATAGGGTTTTCTCCCATAACATATAAACACTTAATTTTTTTACCTGCTTCATCGAGCATATCAGGAATTGTGAAACCTGGGTTAGGATCTAAATCAGTTTTCCAAGCGTCTTGGAATTTTTCTTGTGTTGCAGTCACATTCTGGTAACCTGGGTATACGTTAGGTAATGCACCCATGTCACAAGCACCTTGAACGTTGTTTTGACCTCTTAATGGGTTAACACCGGTTCCTGGTCTTCCCATGTTTCCGGTAATCATAGCAAGGTTACAGCATGATTTTACGTTGTTAACTCCGTGTATAAACTGAGTTATACCCATACAGTATAATATTGAAGCAGCGTTTGCACTTGCGTACATTCTTGCAACTTCTTCAATATCTTCTGCAGGTACGTTTGTTATTTTTGAAACGTATTCAGGTGTGTATTTTTCAACTGTTTTCTTAAGTTCTTCGTAATTTTTAGTTCTGTTTTTAATAAATTCCTCGTCAATGAGGTTTTCCTTAATAATTACGTGCATAATACCGTTTAACATAGCGGTATTTGAACCTGGAACTAACTGCAAGTATTTGTCAGCTTGTCTTGCTGTATGGGTGTATCTTGGGTCAATTACGATAATTTTTGTACCTTTCTCTTTCGCCTTGATAACTCTTCTTGCAATTAAAGGGTGTTGTTCAAATGTATTCGAACCAATGATAAGAATGCAATCTGCTTCTTCTATATCGAGTATCGAATTTGTCATAGCTCCTGAACCAAATGCTTGGCCTAATCCTGCAACAGTAGCAGAGTGTCACAACCTTGCACAATGGTCTACGTTATTCGTTTTCATAACTGCTCTTGCAAATTTCTGGAAAACATAGTTGTCTTCGTTTGTACATCTTGCAGATGAGAAAAATCCTACTTCGTCTTTACCGTAAGTTTTTAACTTACTTACTATGAAGTCGATTGTCTCATCCCATGAAGCTTTAACTAATTCGCCGTTTTTTCTAATTAATGGGCTGTTAAGTCTGTCTTCTCTGTGCACAAATTCGTGGCAGTATGCTCCTTTAATGCAAGTTTTACCTTCGTTTACAGGGTGCCTTTTGAATGGGTTTGTACCAACTACTTTGTCGTCTTTCACAACTAAGTCGATACCACAACCAGTACCACAATAAGGACAGACCGTGTGGACAAAATTTAGACCTGTCATAATATCACCGTATTAAATCATTTGTTGAATATTTTTAAAGTATATATGTTGATGTTATTCGTATGTATGCATATCATATGTGCATATTTGGGTATTATAGTTACTTGTAAATAAAGATGCCACCGCTAACATCTTTGGATAAATTGATAAATTTGATAAATAGGTAATTATAAGTTATTTAATATAATATTCGGCATATTTTAAGTTATTTTAATTAATGTATAATATTATCAATATAAGCTAAATCTAATGTAATATTTAGTGATGAAATTTTATGATAAAATCATAAATACAAATAAATTAGCAATAGTATTGTACCGCATTCTAATATAAAACAAAATACGAGCATAAAATATAAAATATAAATTAAAAGATTATAAGCATAATTTATAATTTATATTAGGCTCGCAAATATTGTTGTATACCATATAATGCTTGAAACGTATTAATTTCAATTTTGTATTTGAAACGTATTTGAAATTTTTTAATATGTATATATTAGAGTTAATTTAGAGTTGTATTTTGAAATATTCAATATTTTTTTGTATTTATTGACTTATCGTATTACACAGAGTTTCAGGTTATTCCGTGTAACTTAAGTTATTTAAATTATTTTAGGAAATATTTTATAAATCCTTTGAATTTACTAAATTTTTGAATATATTCGGATATCTAGGTGATTAACATACACGTCGTTAGGCTCGGATATGTTGTTAATTTAGACATTTAATATAGACTATGCAATTTAAACTTAAATCTCGGAGATTTAACCCAAAATTGACGGCTTATTTAGTAAAATTTACTGACTCTATGTTAATTTTAAAAGGTGTCCGCAAGCATAACGAGTCAGTTATACTGCATCATCCAGATTTCAAAGCTAACATACATTCATTTGAAAGTTTTTATTTTTTAGGTTTTAATTTTAGTTTTAAGTTTTAAGTTTTAGATTCTATTTCTAATCGTGTAAGGTATTATACTCATTGTATTAAAATCTTTCTGTGTTTTTTAATTATTTTTCCATAATTTACAGTTATTTTTTAAAAATATTCAAATAATTCAATCTTTTGATTAATTAATTAATAAATTAATTGTAATTCTCCAGTTATTCAAATATTATTTGTTTATTTGTAAATTAAACTAACTAATGGTCATTTAGTTATTATGTTCGATTACATTTTCCAAAAAATTAATGTATTGATATTAAGTTCTTACAAAGCTCTTTTTAAGTTCTTACAATTAGGCATATTTAGTGTAAAATTACATTTCGCAATTATACTAATTTTGTAATTTCTCCAGTAACGATGTCTATAATAAGACCTTCAACTTCTACGTCTTTAGGAATTGCAGGGTGGTTTTTAACTAACTCTACGCCTCTTTTAACGTTTTCTTCTTCATCATCCATTTTACCTATCCAAGCATCGAAGTCTGTTGTAAAGTATGGATTTGCGCCTCTTTTTATCATTTCGTTCTTTATTTCTTCAGTATCTGCTCCTGCCATTCCACAGTCGGTGTGACCAACTATAGCTATTTTTTCAGCACCTAGGCAGTATATCGCAACCACTAATGACCTTAAAGCGTCTTCTGTTATGATATTTCCTGCATTTTTGATAACTTTTGCGTCACCTCTTTCGAGGCCCATTTTTTCGTTTAAAAAGTTTACAAGTCTTGTATCCATACAAGTTACTACTGCTAATTTCTTTTTTGGTCTGGCTTCTGCTCCGATAGTTTCACCTTTACTGCTCATTTTTATATAGAATTGTTTAATAACAATAAAAAAAACTTGAAAAAATTGAAAATATAATATGTTCTAAAATTATGAGATTTTGTTTAAACTATATATTAGAGAGGTTAATTTAATGCTTAATATAATTCTGCAAAAAGCAGTGATAATAGGGTTATTTGGTCTATTTATCTGTATTAGACTTATAAACGTTAGACTTATATCTACTTAGGCCATTGTGGCTTATTGGCAATGGATTATGGCTTAACTAATCCAATACCGTATATTTTAGGCTTCCACAATTTTGGAATACCTATGAACCCAAATAAATAATAATGTTTGGCTACAACGCCGTATAATTCAACAGTGTCGCCTTTTTTAATATGTTCGGGGATGGGGGCTATTAAATTGGCGTATATTTCACCGGAATCATCTTTTAATCGTATAGTTGGTTTTGCAGATACCCCGTAGATAACTTTATCCAGGGTTCCAACCAACTTAACTTTTTCATTTACTTTATCCTTAGTAATTTCTGAAATTTTATATTCTTTTGTCGAACCGATATATTGTGGCAGTAAATCGTTTGACAAATTTCTATTCATTTTAGAAACTTTTAGAGGAATTAATGTTAAACCCAAGATGAATGGAATACATACTACGAATAACCAGGGATTATTTGACTGTATAGTTGCCCATACAGAAAATGCTGTCCATATTATTAACGAAGCTGTGGCTGAGGGTGTAGTTTTAGCGTGATATAATATCTCTTTAAAGCTTAATCCCGTTTTTATATTCATAGTTTCACCTTAGGTTTTAAAATTAATAATTTAGTTAGCATTAATTATTAATTTAAATATAATTTAAATTTGGCGCATTATGCTATTACTATATTTTATCATTATTTGATATTAGTGATTAATACAAATTAACAAATTCATATTGATTGGATTGTTACATTTTACAAAAAATGTAAATTTAAATAGATTTTACAGTTCGTCGTAAAATCTTTTGGATATATCGAGAATATACTTTAATTTGGGAATATTTTGGGAATATTGTTTTATTGGAATATATGTTTAGATTTACTAATTAAATACTGTAATTATTTAATTTTTTGTTTTTAAACAAATGTGCATTAGTTTAAAATTATTATATACGTTTATTATCTAATAAATAATAAATAAGCTATTAATAAGCTAGTAATAAGCTATTAATTTACTAAATTGATAATTTATTAATATTTGGGGATATATTAATAAATTTTAAATTATTTAATAAATTAAATTTTTTTGCTGTATGCGTAGTGGTAAACCATAGATACAAAGATAACTGCACCTATAATGTTACCGATGGTTACTGGAATAATATTCCAAATCCACCAGTCAGCTACTGTAACACCAGCTCCTAACATCATACCAGCAGGTATGAAGTACATGTTAGCCACACAGTGCTCAAATCCAGTAGCAACGAAGGCCATGATTGGGAACCATATCATAATAACTTTACCGAGGATACTTGTAGCAGCCATTGAACCAATAACAGCTAAGTTAACTAACCAGTTACAGCCAATACCTTTAAGTAATGCTGCTAACCAGCCCATACCGCCTGCAGCCATGTAAGGTAAAACCTTAGCTTCAGCGGTTGCGATAGCGCTCTGACCGAATGCGTTAACTGTGGCAGCACCTGTTGATTTATCGAATGATTGTAATGGTCCGTATGCCATTAAGAAAGCATATAATAATGAACCAATAAGGTTACCAAGATAAACAAAAATCCATACTTTCATCAATTTTGAGAATGATGTTTTCTTTTGGAACATAGCAACTGGCAAGAGCATCATGTCTCCTGTAACTAATTCCATACCGGTTATGATAATTAAAACCAAACCCACAGGGAACACAGCTGCAGCCATGAATTTACCGAATCCTGCACCCATTGCTGCACCGATACCGGTACCTACAACGGTAGCAAGTCCACCACCCATAGCGATGTACGCTCCACCCATGATACCTCTTAAAAGAAGTTGGTCAATTGATAAATTACCTTTTGTTTGTCCTGCATTTCCTGCAATGTCAACCATTTTGTCAGGCGGGTTCATGTCAACCATAATATTACCTCCAAATATAATAATATTATCTTTAGTTCAAATAATAACTATTTTAATATCTTTTTAATATTTCATTAATATTTAATTAATATTTAATTAAATATTTGATAGATATTTAACAATTAAGTAACATTTTAACATTATTTTCTATATTAGATATATTTTATATTCAATATTCAATATTTAGGTATTAAATATTTGAACAAATTATCTGATACTGAATCTTTGAACAGGTTATTCGTTCAACATTACCCTTCACAATTTATTTCATTTGTGGTCTTGTGGTCTTGTTGGGTACTATCCTCACATATGTAAGTATAAATATAAATAGGTATCAGTTCAGTTCATATCAAAAACGTTATATAGTAGTTTTTTAAGCTTTCTACCTCGTAATTGCTTTACATTGCAATATTGGAATTGTTAATATAATGTAGTTAACTATTGAATAAATTAATCTAGAGATTATTCAATTATAAGTCAATTTATATGACGTATACTGATTACAATTCTGAATAGTTAAGCAATTAGATAATCAAATGAGGTATTTAAAAATATTAATAATCTATGTATTTTTACAAGCTTTTGATTAAAAATAATAAAAGTAAAAATAATATAATTGTAATATAATGTATTTACGTGAGGCTAAAAATTAATTAAAATTTTTATTTAATATTATTTAATATTATTTAATATTATTTAATTTTAGCTAACTTTATTTACTTATATATTATAGGTATTTACTTATTTACTTATTTATCTAATTATGTATTATTTTATATTTATTTTATATTTATTTTATATTTCGGGTTTTTTGGATTATCCCATTACAAATTGTCCTTCGTCTGCTTTCACAGCTGTTCCATACCCCAATAATTCTCCATCTGTATATACCAATGTAAATCCTATTAATGCAAAGCCACCTTCTTTAGCTTTTACAAGCGTTTCTAAAGCTTGTACAATTTCATCGACGTTTGCATTTTTTGAAGTAGCAGAAACTATGCCTAATGTGTATAGCTCCACCCCTGGAATTTGGTTGGCAGTAGTTATTATAAATGTATCTTCAAAAACCATTTTTACACCTTTGCTATATATACAGTACCCCTAAGACCATATAATATTTTTTTAAAAGATTGTATATATAACTTTCCATATGGTTTAATATACAGTATATATTTAAAATTTTAAAATTATGGCAAAATAAGCTACTTTAAAGTAAATTAGGTTAAAATAATCAAAATAACTAAAAATAATTAAAAACTAATTAAAAAATGATAAAAAATAATAGAAAAATAAATAATAACATAATAAATATGTAATTAATAACTAGATAATATTTTAATTACCTAATATCAATTTTTCATCACCCAATGGAACATAGTTATTATTTTCAAATTCAATAAATTGTTCCCATTTTTCTTTACAACAATCATATTGACCATTTTCGTAATCTAAAAGCTCTATATCCTGGGTTATTGTGAAATCTCCCAAAATTTCTTTAATTTTTGAGTTACATTCACAATCCAATATATTATGAGCACCTCTTTTTGAAGGTATACCTGAAGTATCGCACATTACCAAAGCATTAGGATTTGCTTGTTTTACTTCTTTTACAATTTTTAAGAGGCTTAATAAATATGGTGGTCTATATTGATTCTTCTTCCATAACATTTCGATTATGGTGCCTTTATGGATTGAAGCAGGGCAGAATGAAATTCTACTACTTCCTAATTCAATACATTTATTTGCAGATGCTATTGCATCGTTTATTGCATCTTGCTCGGTTATGAAAGGCGGTTTTATTAAAATATAGCACTTCATACCTACGTCGTACGTTTTAGCTACATTAAACGCATTTATAATTGTTTCATTTGAAACTCCTTTGTGTATTGCAATATTTCTTATTTGCTCGTTAAAGGATTCGATACCGACTCCGATTTCGATGTTTATGTCTTTAAGGTTATCCCTAATAAATTTCATATTTTCATCGTTTATGAATTCAGCACGTGATTCAATTGCCACTTCTTTTATATTGTAGCCCATTTCTCTCAATTCATAAATTTTACTAAAGATGTATTTTTGAGCATCCTTTGTAATCTCGAACTCATCTAAAAAGCTTCCTGACGTAAACATCTTAATTGAAAAGCCTTTTTTGAATTTTTTGTTAAGTGTTTTTATATTTTCAGCTTTTTCTTCGTCAGTTGCATCTTCTTTTATATTTAAATTTCTTTCGAGTGCCTTTGTAAATTGGTTTATGATATTTTCAGTAGATATATCAACAGGCGAAGCATCCATTAAGTAACTGCACATTGTACAGCCTCCGCTTACATATGCCCACTTACAACCTTTTGTTCGCAAAATAATTGTAAAACTGTTACCCATTGTTTGGTCTACAAATATATCGTCTTGTATCCAAGTAGCAATAGCCCTATCAGGGTCTATTTCTTTTCTTTTCCTTAATTGTCTTGCCCTGTTTTCTTTTAAAAATTTTTCCATTTCTTCCATATCAATAAATTTGGTCATCATTTTACCCTTTAATATTTAGTTTTATTTTTATTATTTTATTATTTTATAATTATACTTTATAATTATACTTTATAATTATACTTTATAATTATACTTTATAATTATATTTTAATTAAAGTCTTAAATATCCCATATTATAATAAACAACGCTTCCGTCAGCATCTACAATTGCAACTATGAGTTGTTTCTTAACCGAATGAGCTACCCTAACAAAACCTGTCATTTCGGATAATTCGCAAGGCATTTCTTCAGTGAAAACCTTCACAAGATATTTAGAGTGTATCTCGTCAATATTGTTCCTTTCATAAAGTCTGAAATCTGAACCGTATTTTAAACCAGTTCTAACTGTATATCCCCTTGTTCTCAAATCTTTGTATACGAGGTATTTTGAACATAATTTCGGGTTTATTTCATTTACTATTTCGAATAGTTCCTCAAAATCAATTGTAGTGTAACCTTCTCTTTTATTTCCTTTAGCTACTACTATCCATTCCTTATATGTAAGATATAGACCCTCTACTAGTGACAATGATAAAAAATTATCGTGTAATTCCCCGTATCTTTTTTCGTTTAACCTTGAAATTGCATTCCTATCATGTACCAATATCCTATCATCCACTAATTTTGCCGATGAGGTTTTTTTAACCTTTTTTCTTGCCATATTATCACGTGTTTTATTATTCGGTAATATATTCTATAATATATAATATCGTGTTATTTTAGTAAATATCAGAATTGTAAAATTATTTAAAGTATGAAACTGTATTATTATTCTAAATTAGTATTATATAGTATATATTCTTAGTTATTATTGAAATTTAATCCTTTGATTTTATTTATATAATGGAATATAAAACTAAAAATAAATTAAAAATTATCATGAAGGCTATATTATGAAAGTTTTAGTAATAGGTACTGGTGCAGCAGGCTTAACAACTGCATCTACAATAAGAAAATACAATTCAGACATTGAAATAACCGTATTAACACAGGAAAACTATATTGCATACTCCCCTTGTGCAATCCCGTACGTTATAGGTAAGGAAATCAAAGATTTTAAAACAATAGTTATGCACGAGCCCGCAGATTATGCGAAGAAAAACGTGGAAATTCTCATCAACTCCGAAGTAGTTGATATTAAAGCTGATGAAAAAACAGTTTTATACAAAAAAGCAAGTGAAAATTCCGAAGAAGAAACTAATGAAATAAAGGAAATAAAATATGACAAATTAGTTCTTGCAACCGGTGGAACTCCATTTATACCACCTATTGAAGGTGTAAACTCCAAAGGTGTATTTAAAGTAAGAACTATCCAAGATGGAATGGACATTCAAAACTACATCAATGAAAACGGTGTTAAAAAAGTAGTTGTAGCTGGAGCGGGTGCTATTGGTATGGAAATGGCATACTGTTTAAAAGAAATTGGCATTGATGTATCTGTTATCGAAATGGTACCTCAAATATTCCCAAGAGCTTTAGACCCAGATATGGCGAAAATTGTTCAAGACTACCTCGAAGAAGAAAATGCTTCTGAAGATGCTAAATTAAACATTATACTTGAAAAACCTGTTGGAAAAATAGTAGCAGATGACGATGGCGCTGTTTGCGGTGTTATGGTTGGCGAAGAAACCCTTGAAGCTAAAATGGTTATTATGTCAACTGGCGTAAGGTCAAATATTGCACTTGCACAAAAAGCAGGTTGTAAAATTGGCAAATGGGCAGTTTTAACAAATGAAATCATGGAAACAAGTGTTAACGATATATACGCAGTGGGTGACTGTGTTGAAGTAGTAGACGCTATTACAGGAGAACAAACACTTTCACCATTTGGAACTACCGCAGTTAGACAAGCGAAAGTAGTTGGTAAAAACATCGCAGAATTAGAAAATGCACCGGTTTCAAAACCTGTTTTAAATAGTAATGTGACCAAAATAGGTAAATTAGAAATTGCAGGAACCGGTATGTCAGAAATTGGGGCCGGTATGAACAACATTGAGGTAATTACCACAATTACCAAATCAGCATCTAGAGCAAGATACTACCCTGGCGGAAAACCAATCTACATTAAATTAATCGTTAAAAAAGATGATAACAGGGTTATTGGTTGCCAAGCAATTGGTGAAGAGCGTGTTACCGAAAGAATCGACGCAATGTCCATTGCTATAAGTAAAGGTGTTACTGTTGAAGAATTGGCAAATATGGAATTTTCATACGCTCCGCCAGTATCAATGGTTGTAGACCCGTTATTCTTAGCAGCGGAAAACACAGTTGAAAAAATTAAAAAAGAAAATTAATAAATTAATTTAACAAGTTAATAAGCTATTAATTTTAACTTACTGATTTTAACTTATTAATTTTATAATTTTATAATTTTATAGTTTTTTTATTGAACTAAAAAGAAAAAAAGAGTATATTATTCTTTATTTTAATTTATTTTTAGTAGTTTATTATTATTATTATTATTATTATTATTATTATTATTCTATTTATTATTCTATTTATTATTCTATTTATTATTCTATTTATTATTCTATTTTATTACTTTTTATATTGTTATTTATTTTTTATCATGTACGGCTTCCCTAACTGTTTTAGCAATGTTTGAAGAGTGGTCTGAAATTCTTTCAAGGTAGCTTATAACATCTAAGAATACAATTCCTGCCTTAGGACTGCATTGTTTAGCTTTAAGTCTTTTAATGTGTTTTTTACGGTATGCTTTTTCTAATTTATCCACTTCGTTTTCTAAATAGATAACTTCATCGATTACTTCCAAACTTGTAGATTTGTAAGCATCCATAGTCCTTGAATAGGTTGAATCTATCATTCCATACATTTCATTTAAATCTTTGAGCGCTTCTTCGCTGAATGAAAGATTTTCCTCGATCATGTATTCAGCTTTTTCTGCGATTTCTTCTGCAATATCGCCTATTCTTTCTAAATCAGTAACTGTGCTTGTAAGAACTGAAATTTTAGCGTGTTGTTCATCAGATAAACTTTTATTTGATAATTCTATTAAATTTACCGTTAATTCATGCGCCATTAAGTCAATTAATTTTTCCTTTCTCTTTACTTTTTCAACTAATTTCATATCTTTATTTAATAAGGCATCCATTGAATAGTCAATACTCTTACCTACTGTTTTACCCATCCTTAAAACTTCCTTAGAGATTAAAAGTAACCCGATAGAAGGTGTTTCTTCAACGATACGTTTGTCCACATACTTCATAGGCTTCATTTCCCTTTCATCTTCCTGAATAGGCAATATCTTTTCAGCAACGTATACGAAATATCCTGCGAAAGGTAATAGCAAGAGCGTGTTTGCAACGTTAAACAAGGTGTGAGCGTTTGCAATTTGTCTTTGGATATCAGTAGTGCTTAAACTTTGTATAAAACCTATTATTGGAGTTACGTAGATTAAAATCATAAATATGGAGGTACCAATTACGTTGAACAACAAGTGCATAATTGCTGCCCTTTTAGCGTTTCTACTTGCCCCAATACTTGAAAGAATTGCTGTAACACATGTACCAATGTTTTGACCAAATATAATAGGGAATGCAACTTCTAAGGACATACCACCTGAAGCAGCGACTGCTAAAAGCAAACCTGTTGTTGCGCTACTGCTTTGAAGAATTACTGTTATAATAAAACCTACAAAAATACCCAAGAATGGATTTTCTAAGTTCATTAACATTTCTTCGAATATAGGTGTTCCAGCCAAAGGCTTTAAAACCGCTGACATCATTGCCATACCTAAAAACAATATACCAAAACCAATTAAAACTTCAGCAGTGTCTAAGTGTTTCCTCTTTTTAGATGCGAGGTATAAAGCAACCCCTGAAGCTACGATTAATGGTGCTATGTGTGTCAACTTGAAAGCTACCAATTGAGCGGTTACTGTAGTACCTATGTTAGCACCCATAATAACTCCGATAGCTTGGTAGAGACTCATTAAAGACGCGTTAACAAAACCAACAACCATAACTGTGGTGGCACTACTACTCTGTATAATCATAGTAACTACAGCACCCACTAAAACGCCCATATACTTATTTTTTGTAAGTACTTCTATCATTTTTTTAAGTCGGTCTCCTGCGACCTTTTGAAGACCTGTACCCATTAAAGTCATGCCGTAAAGAAATAAGGCAAGACCTCCGACAACTCCTGCTACAGTTTCAAACAAAACGGTTTCATACATGATTGACTACCTCGAGGTATCAAATTTAGATTTTTTATTATATTGCAAATTATTGGACATATTTATATTTTTTAATATATTTCGAATATTGATTATCGATTATCGAGTATCATTATTTTTAATATTTAAACCATTATTAAAATCCTAATTAAAATCATAATTTAAAATCTCATATATATTAGATATATTTATCAATTATGTTTCTCATTTCCTTAGATGAATTGATGACATCTTCCGAATTTAAAATTGCAGAAATTACCGCAAGTCCTTGAACATTGCAATTAAGCACATCTTCACAATTTTGATGATTGATGCCCCCAATTGCTACGATAGGTAACTTAACAGCCTTAGAAATGTTTCTTAAACCATCTACGCCCAAATATCGCGCATCTAATTTGGTATTTGTTGAATAAACAGCTCCAACACCTAAATAATCGGCACCTGCATTTATACCATAATTAGCTTCGGCAATGTTATATGCAGAAGAACCGACAATCAAGTTTGGTGCTATCTCTTTTACATGTTCCACTGGCATATCATCCATACCAACGTGAACGCCGTCGGCATTAGATGCTATAGCAATGTCTAATCTATCATTTACAAAAAAGAGCGCATCGTAATCCGTAGTTAATTTTCTTAAACTCTTGGCAGTATCTAAAAAATATCTGGTAGATACATTTTTTAGTCGTAATTGTATTGATGTAGCCCCGCCTTCCAATGCCTGTTTAACTTGGTCTACTTCGCTACCAAAACGGCTATCCGTTATTATATATAATTTCAATTTGTCACTAAAGCTCATAGTTTGCACTCTATTGTCGTATATATTTACTACGTACAATTATGCACTATTTGATCATGTTTTTATCATGTGCCATAATTTATACTGTTTTTAATAATTTATTTTAAACCTTATTTTATTTATAGTTATTTTAGATGATTAAAAATCATAAAGATAGAATTGTAATTCCTAAAATATGAAATTAATTACTCTTTTAAGATAAATAGTATTTTAAATATATATAATTTACTGTAAGTTACTATCCCAATTAGTAAATAGGCTAAATATTATTAAATATTACCAAATTAAACTAAAAAAAATTAAAAAAACTAAAAGATAAATTAAAAATAATTTATAAATTTGTTAATATATTTGTTAGTATTATTCTATATTATTATATGTATGATTGAATATCACTATAGATTGTATATTTTAGTATATATTTAGCATATATATTGTTATATTAGTTGTTTAAATGTTATAGTGTTCAATTTTCATACCATCTTTTAAAACATTTTTATTCATTAAATAAAGCCAGTCATACATTTTTACACTGAAACTACCTGGGTATGGTGCTTCTAAAACTGCTTTTTCAGCACATAATCCGTAGGTGGATAATGCAGAAGCTACAGCTTTTGGGGTTCTCTCAACTGCAGAGAATGCACCTATAACGCAAGTACTTGCACAACCTGTGCCTGTAACTTTACTTAACATCTCATGACCGTTTTTAATTGCAAAATACTCATTATCTGCTTTATTTGCAACATAATCAACTTTTCCCGTAACTGCTACGGTTGTGTTGAACTCTTTTGAGGCATTTAAACAAGTTTCAAGTGCTTCTTTAGAACAACATTCTGCACTATCTACGCCTCTTGTTTTACCGTGTTCACCCAAAAGTGCGGTTACTTCTCCAAAATTACCCCTAAGAGTTGTAATATTTCCGATGTCCAATAATTCAAGAGCTAAATTAGTTCTTAATTTTGTAGCTCCAGCACCCACGGGGTCAAGAGTTATCGGTTTATCCAATTCAGTAGCTATTTTTACAGCTTTTTTCATTGATGGAATCCAGTATTCGTCGAGTGTACCAATGTTAATAACTAAACTACTTGCTATTGCAACCATTTCGTCTAATTCATCTTTTGCGTGTGCCATAACTGGGGAAGCACCTAATGCAAGTAATGCGTTAGCGGTAGAATTCATAACCACGTAGTTTGTAATACTTTGAACCAATGGGTTCATTTCCCTTACTTTTCCCAAATATTCGTAATAATTTAAACTCATAATTATCCCTTTTTATTTTTCTATGTTTCATGTTTAATTTTTTATTTTAATTGTTATATTATTTTTATTTTAATAATCATTTGTTTTTTAGATATCATATTATTTATATATTTTCTATCTATCATTATTATTAATTACAAATTAATTATTTGATACGATAAAATATAATCTCATAATTTTACTTTGTAAAGCAACATTCCGACGTAAATTATATATACTTGTATCGGAAATATATTTCCGATAGAGATAAGTATTATAAGTACTAACTAATCATTACAAAAAACAAAAATACAAGATATGCTACGGGAGGCAAAATATGACTTCACTTGAAATGGCTTTAGAATACATAAAAATCAACAACGTGAAATTTTTAAGATTCCAATTTGTTGATATACACGGTGAACCTAAAAATATCGCATACCCTGTAAAATTAGGAACAGCAGATGGCGAAGAAGAATTAATGGGTGTTTTAGAAAACGGTCTTTTCTTCGACGGTTCTTCAATTGCTGGATTTGTTGAAATTGAAGACTCCGATATGGTTTTAAAACCAGACTTATCAACATTGTCAGTTTTACCATGGAGACCGTCTGAAAAATCAGTTGCAAGAATAATCTGTGACGTATACAAGAAAAACGGAAAACCATTCGAAGGAGACCCAAGAGGTTGCTTAAAAAGAGTTTTAGCAGAATTCAAGGAAGAATTCAAAGGGGAATACTTTGTAGGTCCTGAACCAGAATTCTTTATCTTGAAAAACCAAGACGGTAAATGGGTACCTGGAGACGATGCAGGATACTTCGAATTAGAACCATTAGATGAAGGAAATGATTTAAGAAGAAATATTGTATTTGCATTAGAAAACTTAGGTTTCCACGTTGAAGCTTCACACCACGAAGTAGCACCAGGTCAGCACGAAGTTGACTTTAAATACGACAACGCAGTTAAAACTGCTGATAGTGTGATAACCTTTAAAACAACAATTAAAACACTCGCAAAACAGAGCGGTGTACTTGCTACATTCATGCCTAAACCATTCTATGGTATGAGCGGAAGCGGTATGCACTGTAACCAAAGTATATGGTTAGATGGAAAACCATCATTTTACGATGAAAACAACGCTCACCAATTAAGCGATATCTGTTTAAGCTACATCGGTGGTATCTTAGAACACACCAACGCACTTGTATCAATTACAAACCCAACCGTAAACTCATACAAGAGATTAGTGCCAGGATACGAAGCACCCGTAAACGTTGCATGGGCAAACAGCAACAGAAGTGCTATCATTAGAGTTCCTGCAGCAAGAGGAAAAGGTACAAGAGTTGAATTTAGAGCTCCTGACCCAGCATGTAACCCATACTTAGCATTCACTGTTATGTTAGCAGCAGGTCTTGATGGTGTAAGAAGAAAATTAATTGCACCAGAACCAGTTGAAAAGAACATCTTTGCAATGTCAGAAGCAGATAAAAGAGAAGCAAACATCGGATCAGTTCCTTCAAACTTATACGATGCTATCGAAGAATTAAAACAAAACAAAGTACTTAAAAAAGCACTCGGTGACCACATCTTCAATCAATTTATTGAAATTAAAACAAAAGAATGTGACGCATACAGAACAGCTGTTACTGATTGGGAATTTAACAAATACGTAAGAATTTAAGGTTTATATCTTATTTCTTTTTTATTTCTTTTTTTATTATTTGATTAGTTTATAGTTAATTTATTGATAATTCATAATTATTTTACAGTTGTTTCAAATTAAAATAATAATTATAAAATTATATATACTATTTTTCACTATTTTGATTTAATAAATAATTCAATTAAAAATTAATTTAATATCTTTAAGATATATTTGTTTTATTATTTTCAATATATGTTTATAATTACGATTAAGTATTATTAAATTAGGATTATGATTAAATGGTTAATTTACCAATTACAATAAAATATTATGGTGTAATAATGGCAAAATTTATAATGGTTGCAGGAACAGCCTCAAATAGTGGTAAAACAGTTATGGTTTCCGGTATTTGTAGAATGCTAGCTAATAAAGGATATAAAGTAGCTCCTTTTAAATCTCAAAATATGAGTTTAAATTCAAGAGTTAGCGTAGAAGATGGAGAAATAGCAGTAGCTCAATATACGCAGTCTGTTGCAGCAAAAGTTGAACCTTCAACACATTTTAACCCAGTACTTTTAAAACCGAAAGGCAATTTCATTTCGCAGGTTATAATTCAGGGTAAACCGTACAAAAACCTAGATTATAATGAATATAGGAAAGAAAAAAACTACTGCATTGAAAAAATAAAGGAAAGTCTTGATTATTTAGATAAAAATTATGATTATGTAATAATGGAAGGCGCTGGTAGCTGTTGTGAAATTAACCTATTAGACGATGATATAGCGAACTTAAGGGTTGCTGAAATAGCAAATGCAGACGTACTTTTAGTTTCCGATATTGACAGGGGCGGTGTGTTTGCATCACTCTATGGTACGGTTGAACTTTTACCTGAAAACTGGAGAAAGTTAATAAAAGGCTTCATAATAAATAAGTTTAGAGGAAATGCGGACGTTTTAATCGATGGGTTCAAAAAAATAACTGAATTAACAAATATTGACGTTGCGGGACTTATACCATATGATGAAAGTTTAATACTTCCTGAAGAAGATAGTCAAGCCCTACAGGCCAAAAAAGTATTTGGAAATATGACTAGCCCCATTGAAATAAACGTAATGAAATTCTCCAAAATAGCTAACTTTACAGACGTGGATGCCCTTTCAACCGATGCTAGGATTAAATTTATTGATTTTAATGAGGATATAACAGGAGACATGTTAATCTTACCTGGAACTCGTTGTTCTACATTAGAAATGGATAAATTAAAAATTAGTGGCATGGATAAAAAAATAAAGGAATATATCGATAACGGCGGTATTGTATTAGGCATTTGTGGCGGTTATCAGATGATGGGTAACAAATTAATTGATGAAGATAAAATAGAATCAGAAATCGGTACAATTGAAGGTTTGGGACTCTTTGATATTATTACCGAATTTAAAAAGGAAAATAAAAAAGTAATTAAAAATTCAAAAGGCACTTTGTACCTAAACGGCTCTGAAAACTCCGAAGAAAATGGTATAAACGATACTTCAAAATTTGAAGTAACAGGCTACGAATTACACGAAGGAATAACGCAAGTTAATGAATTCAGTAGTCTTGAAGAGTGCGAATTAATAAGATTAAAAGAAGGCTTTGGAAATAATGGCAAAGGATTTGATGGTATGGTTAAATCAGATGGTAAATCATTATTAATAGGCACTTACTTACATGGAATATTAGATAATAAGGAATTTAAGGATTATTTATTAAATTTAATAATTAAAAGAAATAGCTATAACTATGAATTGTCAAAAAAATCTGCAAATGAGATATTTGACGAAAATTTGGATAGATTAGCGAAAATAATTGAAAATAGCATAAATTATGATTTTGAAGGAAATAAAAAATAAAATATAATACATTAGAATGATAAACTAAAAAATAATAAAAAATAAAAAAATAATAATAATAAAAAATAAAATAAATATGTAAATTAGGGATAATATGGACAATATTGACAATACGAATACTAAAAAGAAAAACGTAGAGTTGTTATCTCCTGCGAGGGACTTATCGGGACTAATAACTGCATATAATAACGGAGCAGATGCCATTTATTGTGGTTTAAAAGAACTTAGTATGCGTGCAACCACAAAAAACTTTGAAAGAGACGAACTTGTACAAGGTGTTAAAATTGCACAAGAAAGCGACAAAAAAGTTTATTTGTGTACAAATACAGTTTTATACGAAAATGATTTACAAAAAGCACTTGAAATATTAGATTTTGCAAAATCTGCAGAAGTTAACGCCGTTATAGTAAGCGATTTAGGACTTATGCAAGAAGCTAAAGAAATGGGACTTGAAGTACACGTTAGTGTACAGAATAACATAACAAATTCCCTTTCTGCAAAATTCTTCTCAAAATTTGCCGATAGGGTTGTCCTATCAAGAGAATTAAGTTTAAACCAAATAAAAGAAATAAAAAACAATTTAAACGCTCAAAAAGTTAATTTGGAACTTGAAGGTTTCGTGCACGGTGCTTTATGTGTTGCTATGAGTGGTAGATGCTTTTTAAGCTCTTATTTATTCAACAGGCACGCTAACTGTGGCGATTGTTTACAACCTTGCCGTAGAAGTTGGAAATTAGTAAATGAACATTCGGACGGTACCCATGAATTAGTCTGTGAAGGTAAATACTTATTATCACCCAAAGATTTATGCACCATTGAACACGTGCCAGAGCTTATGGACGTCTTTGACTGCTTCAAAATCGAAGGTAGGGCTAAAAACCTTGATTATGTAATGAAAACTACTAAAATTTATAGGGAAGCTATTGATTCTACTTATGACGGCACTTATTTGGAGAAAATCCCTTATTTCATGAAAGAACTTCAAAAAATTTATAACCGGGAATATGATACAGGATTCTATTTCAGAGATACCTGTAATGCAGTTCATGATTTACAGTATGAAATAGAGGGTAATGCCTCACCATACCGAAAAATTGAAGCCGGAAAAGTTGTAAATTACTATAAAAAAGTTGGAGTAGCTGAAATTAGTTTAATGAACGACATTGAAAACGGTGACGAGCTAATAATAACTGGTGAAACCACAGGCTGTGTAGAACAGGTTGTTAATTCTATGCAGATTGATGGAAAAATTGTAGAAAAAGCTTTAAAAGGTCAAAACGTGGGTTTAAAAATAGATAACCTAGTAAGAGAAAACGATAGAGTTTTTTTATTGAAAAAAGAAGATAATAAAGATATTTAAATTTCCTTATTATTTTTATATTCTATTATTTTATATTATATTTTTTATATTATATTTTTTTATTTTTTATTTAACCATTCAGCGACTTCTTTTGCCCAGTAAGTAATTATAAATTCTGCCCCTGCTCTTTTAATACTTAAAAGTGTTTCAAATACTGTTTTTTCCCTGTCTAACCAGCCTTTTTCAGCGGCTGCTTCAATCATTGAATATTCACCACTTACACAGTATCCGCCAACTGGTATATTGTAATTATCTCTTGCCAATCTTATAATATCCAAGTAGGGTAAAGCAGGTTTTACGAGCAATAAATCCGCTCCTTCTTCAATATCAAGTTCTATTTCCCTAAGAGCCTCTCTTGAATTGGCAATATCCATTTGATACGCTTTTCTATCTCCAAATTGTGGTGCACTATCTGCAGCATCCCTAAATGGTCCGTAAAATGCTGAAGCATATTTTGCTGAATAGCTCATAATTGAAACATTTTTGTAGTTGTTTTCTTCGAGTGCCTTACGAATTTCGTACACTCTACCATCCATCATATCCGATGGAGCTACGATATCCACACCTGCTTTGGCATAGGAAAGTGCTATTTTAGCCAATATAGGGAGTGTCTCATCATTTAAAACTTCCCCATCTTTAGATATAATACCACAATGTCCGTGACTAGTGTATTCGCACATACAAACGTCAGCAATTATAATTAAATCATCGTTTAATTTTTCTTTTACTTGTCTAATAACTTTTTGAACTCCGCCGTTATCGTCATATCCTGATGAAGCTATTTCGTCTTTTTCTTTTGGAATGCCAAACAAAATAACTGCTGGAACGCCTAAATTGGCTATTTCTTCACACTCTTTTACTGCAGCATCAATTCCAAATCGGTATTGATTAGGCATGGAGGATATAGGTTTTTTTTCATCGTAGTTTAAAGTTTCATCGATAAAAACGGGCATTATTAAATCATTTACTTTTAAATCAGTTTCTCGTACCAAATCCCTAATTTTTTGAGTTTTTCTTAATCTTCTTGGTCTAATTATCATAAAATCACTTTAAATTATTTTTTTATTCTTTAAATTATTCATTATTAATTTAAATTCGTTTATAGGATTATCTTATTTCTTTATTTTTATTTTATCTTTACTTATAGTTTATATATTTTCATAATATTGATATATAAATATAACAATTTATATAACAATTTATATACTAGTCAACGCAATTAATTAGTTTTTACCTAGGATTTTATATATATTTAACATTATAAACATAATATAATTAGTTATTATATAAGTTATATAAACTAAACAATTAAACAGAACTTTGAGGTTAATTATGAAAATGAATTCTGTTGAAAATAACGATAGAGAAGTAGTTATACGATTTATGCGTGCAGTTGACCAAAATTCCGTTATTTCATTGATAACTGCTATCGATAAGGAAATGAACAATGGCGTAGATAGGTTTAAATTACTCATTTCATCACCGGGCGGGGATGTTACGGCGGGTTTAAGTGCATATAATTATTTAAAAGGCATACCAGCTTATGTAACAACCCATAACTTTGGAAGTGTCGATTCAATCGGTATCGTTATATTTTGCGCAGGTCGGGAAAGATACGCATCACCACAATCCAGGTTTTTAATACACGATGTCAGGTCAGTTTTCAGCAGTACGTCTAATTTAGGGGAAAAAGATATCGAAGAACGTTTAAAATCCCTAAAAGTTGACATGGAAAATATTTCAAAGGTTATATCCACAAATAGTAACCTAGAAGCCTCACAAATTCAAGAATTTATGCTTGAAAGAACTACCCTTAATCCGGACGAAGCCGTTAATATGGGATTAATAACAGAAATACGTTCTGAATTATATTCTAAAAGAAGTAAAATAATTTCCATACATTAATTATTAATTTATATTAATTTATATTAATTTATATTAAGTATATTACTTATACATTGATTTAACATCATATCCATTAATTTACATTTATTTACATTCATATCCATAAAATCATATTTTTTAATCATGAATTTCTATTTTATAATAAGATTACAATATTGTAATTCAAAATCTATAAATATAATAAAAAGTTTAATATCATTAAACAATTAACAGTTATAGGCAGTTTATGTTTGAGATAATTTAAATTTAAGATAATTTAAAATTTAAAATTAGAGTTTATATATTCTAATATTAAAGTAAAGCAAATTAAAATTTATAAAATTTACAATGAGGAAAAGTATGTTTGAATTTATTACTTCGATTTTTGATACTATATGGAATGCGTTTATTGGGGCAATGAATGTCGTATTTTTGCCTTTAGTAAATAGTATGGACCCAGCACTATTTATTTTAGCAACTGCATTCATAGTATCTTTTATAATTAACTTAGCAACTAAATTTTTGGTTAATCAGGACAGAATGGCTGAAATAAAAGAAGAAATGCAAGCTTTCCAGAAAAAAGCAAAAGCTGCAGGAAGAGACCCTGAAAGAATGCAGGAATTACAAAAGGAACAGATGGAAATGATGGGAACTCAGATGGAAATGATGAAAATGAGTTTCAAACCTATGATATATACCTGGGTTCCAATTATTGCGATATTTGCATATTTAAGATATGTATTCGATGTAAATGGTGTTTACCATTTGGCAAACCCTGCATGGAACGGTGCAATTGTTGAATTACCATTGATTATTTCAAAAATCTTATTTATTGACATCTGGCACTGGGTTGGTGGAATATTCTACAAAGGCGGTTTTGAAATAATTTCAGGAACTGTTTTGGGCTGGTTAGGCTGGTACATACTTTGTTCAATGGGTACATCAATGTTATTAAGAAAACTTATGGGAATTAAATAATTAACTTAACTTAACTTAATCTCTTTTTTAAATTTTTATATTATTTTAAAATAGTTTAACATATTTTTATATTATTTTAATGTTCAAATCAAATAAAAACAAATATATTAGATGAACTAATAACTTATTAAAATAGTGTAAAATAATATAAAAATTAATTACTGGTGAATGTATGGTCAATATTAAACCCTACAAAGTTATTTCAGAACTTAAAGAACAGTACGGATTGTCAGATGTTGAAAAAATATTACTCGGTACTGACGGAAGCATTACGAACTTATTAGAAATCATTTTTGAAGGTAAGGTTGTTGTAAAAACAGTTTATCAAGAAATAATCGATAATGTTAATCATAGGGCTGTTGCCCTCTATGTTAATGAAGTCCCTTTGATATACGCCACATCAAAAACCCCATTAATCAATATTGAGGACTATTACATAAGAGAAAGCGTTAAAAGAGACCTCCTTTCTGCAGACATACCAATCGGTAAAATTCTAAAAATTCATAACTTGGAAACCCGTAGGGAAATCGAAAAGATTAGTGTTTCAGAAATACCTGAAGATGCCAAAAGTTTATTAAATCCGATTAGGGAAGAATTACCTCAAAGAAAATATTATATAATTCATAATAGTAAGCCAATTATGGAAATTGACGAATATTTCAATATTGAAGATCATTTAAAAAATTAAAATAAAATAATAAAATAAAATAAAATAATAAAATAAAATAATAAAATAAAAATTAATTACTCTATTTTTAAAATTTTTAAGATATGACTTAAATCTTTTTCATCAATGCAGTAGTCTGCGATATCTTTTAAAACAGGTTTTGCACAAAATGCGATTCCTAAACCTGCGATATTAAACATACTGACGTCATTTGCACCATCGCCAACTACTACAGTATCTTTTAAATCTATGTTTTCTTTTTCCGCTATTTTTGCTAATATTTCCCCTTTAGCTAACCTACTTGAAACGTTTTTTATAACTTCTCCAGTAAGTACTCCATCTTTATAAACTAATTCATTAGCAAAATGATAATCTAAATCTAATAAATCCTTTACTCGTGCTGTTGCAAATGTAAAACCGCCACTTACAACACCTGTTATATATCCGTGTTCCTTTAATTTAGAAAGTGTTTCTTTTGCCCCATTCATTAATTGTATACTTTCTAAAAACTCTAAAATTTGTGTTTCGGATAATCCTTTTAACAATTGTACTCTTTTTTCTAGAGCTTGTTCAAATTCTAATTTTCCATCCATTGCATCCTTTGTTATTTGCTCAACTTCTTTTTCGACGTTATTAAGTCTTCCTAATTCGTCGATTACTTCGCAATCTACCAATGTACTATCTAAATCAAATAAAATTATTTTTCTTTTACTACAGGGTTGTTTAATTTGTTCATTCTGGTTAAGTTGTTCTTGTTTGTTATCATTCATTAAATTCACCAAAGTTAATAAGTTAAGTTAAATTAATAATTTAATATTAATAATTTACTACTTTACTAATTGTATTCTTATTATATATCGATTAGAGGATTTAATTATTTAAATTTTATCTAAATATTTATATAGTTTTCAAAGATATGTTAATTAATGTTAAAAAATTAAAAATTAAAAATTAAAAATTAAAAGATTAAAAATATTTGTGATATTATGAATAAATTAAGTAATGAAAATAACATACCTAAAATGTCTAAAGAGTTTGACATTAAAAATTATTTATTGATTTCCTCAAAACAAGACCCTGCAAGTCAAAACTTAAAGGAAGAAATGCAAAAAAAAGGTTATGAAGTTTTTGAAATTGATAATAGAACTACAAGAACAAATAAAAGTTCCTACCCTCATGCAGACTGTTATATCTTTTTATCCAAACACGCTAGTGCTACAGGTAAACCAACTCTTACAGTCCATACGCAAGGTAATCTTACAGAAGATAACTCCCATGGCGGAAATCCTGAAGAGATACCGCACTGTATGCCCGAATTAAACACTATACTTTTACAAAAGATAAATGAATACAATACCAAATGTATCGACGAAAAAACCGGCGAAGAAATAGAATTTGAAGTTAGCTTTGAAGTATTACATCACGGTCCTACCGATTTAGATGCGCCGTGTGTATTCGTAGAAATAGGTAGTACTGAGGAACAATGGCAAATGAAAGACCCTGCAGTTATTGTTGCTAATGCACTTGATAACACATTGAATATGTTATTAAAAAACGAACATAAACCATTAAAAAGAGCGGTAGGACTTGGAGGGGGTCACTACAGTCCAAAATTTACAAAATTAGCCCTAAATGATGAATATTATATGGGTTTCTTGGTTCCCAAATATGCTAAATTATCAAAGAATATGTTTATGCAACTTTTGACTAAACAGCCTGTAGATATTGTTTTAATTGATTGGAAAGGTCTATATGGCGAAGACAAAAGAAGATATATACAATGGCTCGAAGAATTAGGTATTGAATGGTTAAGAATTTAATAAAAAGATATAAAATAGTAATTTTTTTATTATTTTATTATTTTATTTTATTATTTTATTATTTTATTAGTTTATTTTATTATATTATATCTTTATTTTAATTTAATAACCCCTAATATGGTTATATATTTTTCTAAAATTATTTCTTAACCGATATAATAAAATTCTACGATTTCTAGGATTTTTTATAACAATTGCCAAAGATAAACCCATTGTAAAGCTTATGACGGTTAAAATTATGTATAAAACTACGGAATTAGGTGATATAACCTCAATTTTCTTCGTAATTTCATACTCTTTTATCTCAGGAATTTTATTTACCTTAAAAGTCACTTCCTGATTTCCTAAGGTAATATCTTTATATTTAGGATCGTTTAGAGAACTAATAACGCCGTCAAATGATTTTTCTACAAAATTCCATTCGTAGTATTGAACATAAAACTCATCATCCTGTGTTTTAGAGCTTGGATAGTATTTAACATCCCACTTTACATCAAATGGTTTTTTTGATGACGAAGTAATCAACATGGTTAAATTTCTTTTTTCTTTTGCAGGTATTATAATTTTGTTACAGGATGTGCCAGTAGTGCTATTTTCAATTACTTTATAGCCGTTAGGATTTTTAAACGTGGCATAAGCACTAACGTCAGCACTTAACGGGTTATAAAGTTTAAAGTTTGCGAGATACGTTACATTATTTGTATAATTTTGTTGAGCGGAATTATTTAAATCTACCCCTAATTGCTCAAAAGTGTAATTCAATACATTATATTCTTTTAAAATTAAATGACCGCTTACTGAATCGGTTGCATCTAATTTATCAGTTACTGTACAGGATACTGAATATTGACCGTAATCATACTTATGAGAAGGTTCATCCATTGTAGAGTCGTCACCATCTCCAAATTTCCAGTCTAATTCCAAATCTTCAGTATCATCATCCGGGTCTAACATTAATGGAAGGAAGGATATATAATTATTATCTGAAACTGCATAGCCTATCGAGATAGATGGGGGCATATTTTCGTCTTTTTCCAAAATATTAATTGTGATATCTTTTATATCCACATCTATTTTTGTATCATTATTTTCGACACTGAAATTTCCCAAAATTAATGGAGAACTAGTATTCTTATTATGTGAAGGAGTTATTCTGAATTCTAAGACTGTATAATCTTCCTCTTCAATTCCTTTTGATAATGTTAGGTTATATTTTAAATAACTCTCGTTTATTTCTAATTTTGAGTAATTTACTTTATCATATACTGTTGAAAATTGAGATATTCTAAATTCGTCTGCCGAAAATTTGTCTTCGTCTACAAATATATAACCTGAAAATTTTGTTAAGTTATTGTCTTTCATATTAAATGCTTTTAGCCTAAATTTCTCATATTTACAGAATTTCAAATCTGTTGAAGAGACGGCTGTCGAAGAACCTGCGGGAACTATGGCAAAGTATGGATTATTGTCTACTATTGTAGAACTATCGTAAGAAACCTTTTTATCATAAACATTCCTATCTCCAACGCTAACATTGTACAATATGGTATTTTTGGGATCATCCACTAAATTATTTAATTTTAAAGGTATTTTTATAATTTCATTGAATGTATAACCTTTATCATAATTTTCATCTAAAACATCTTTTAAGGATATAACAAATGAATTTTTTGACGTGTCAATCATATAGTAATTATATTGAGAATTAGCAACTTTTATATCGTAATTACCAATTAATTCGACATTATTATTGTTATCTCCGTTAAAATTAAAATTACCCGTTATATTTTTTAAATTTGGGTCAGATGCGTCAATACCATATATTTTTAAAACTGCTTCATTATCAACGTTAGGTTTTGGCGTTTTAAGAATTAATTCAGCTTTCATACCTCCCGAAACTATTATATTAGCGGAATTAGTAACCGGGGTTACTGAAACACCGTTATTATCTGAAAATTCATAGCTTCTAGGTATTATAGTAGTATTTCCACCTTTTAAAACCTTAAATGACAAGGTTGCAATCTTATAATAACCTTCTGGGGCAGTACTGGGGTTAAACCATAACATCGTTATTAAAGACGACGAAAGATCCGTACGCTTACTTGATGCACTATCAGAAATTGAACCAAGTTCTATGTTTGTTAATTCCAACATACTAGTGTCATAATTAAATTTAGACTGTATAGCAGATACTTTTGGAGTATTTCCCCATAATACAATATTAAAAGAATCGCCTACAGCTACAGTCTTACTATTTGGCTCTAAAGACATAGTATAATCCGTATTAGGAGTTGTAGCTATGCAATTATTTGGAATAATAAATAACAATATCATTAAACAAATTGAAAATTTTATCTTATTTTTAATATTCATTTTATTTACCCCCAATTCGTGAGAATAAACCAAAAGCTACTCCAGAAATTAAACCTATTACTATTGCCAAAACTACTAATTTAACATCAAAAACTGTTTCAGTATCTAAATTTACACTTATTTTAGGCTCTATTTGTGAAACATTTATTTCTTTAACATGGATTACAGGTTGTCCCTGATTTACCCGAATATTTAAGTTTGAAGGGTCAGACCCGCCCATATTTGCAGTGTCATCGTCGGTTTTTTCAGTTGTTTTTGTTTCTCCGGTGTAATTAGACTCTTTTTTAATATCTAACTTTAAATCATAGTAAGTTATTGAAGGATACCTTCCTGAAATTTCTAATTTTTCAATATCCTTATAATAAGGGTTATTTCCATTGTAGGATTGCCCATAATTTGACGTTATATCGCCACCCATGGTTAATTCAGTTTCTCCTTTTTTTATTGGAGTATAGGTGATAGTACCCATAATAAAGTCTTTAGTCACTAAATCTTCAAAAGATATTGATAAATCTAGCTTTCCATCTTTCATCTCGTAGCGTTTAAGTTTGGTATCTTTAAAATCCTCACTCCAATTAAAACTCACGGGCTTCAAATATTCGGTCGAATAATTCATTAATAGGTCTACGCCCTTACAGCCCCCGTCCTTATCATCAGAACGTTCAGAATATCCAAAATTGTTAGGAATATTTTCGATAACCACATCAAGAACAATATTATTGCCGTCATACTCTAATTCATCACGATATTTTGTCTTATCGTGTTCAATGAGCTTTACTCTAAGATTATTTTTTTCATCGTCGTCTGAAGCATACGATGTATTACAAATAGCTAAAAAAAATATTAACAATACACATAATATGGATAAATATCGATATTTACTAGTGACATCTTTATTTTTAATATTCAATTTCATAATAAACCATCCGAAAGTTAAAAAAAATAATTATAAACTAATTATAAAAATAATTCATGTATTAAAGGGTTATTTGAGTTTATTGACCAATTATTTATTGAAAAAACTTGTTTAAAGGGGTTAATTTATATTTTAATTTATATTTTATTTTAAATTTTAATTTATATTTGAATATACTACTTTAAATTAAAATTTATAACGTATTAAACCCATTTATTTAAAAATACTTAATATCATATCAATTATTGAATCAAAAAATCCTTTATCGTTTTTTTCTTCCCCATTAATTATCATTTGACTTTTTAAATATTCTTTAGGTGTTGAATCACCTTTACTGTTTGAATATTCGTATTTTAAGAGGGAATAGTAATCTCCAGGGGATGTAGCTTTAACTGTTACAGTATACAAGTTCGCTTTATCGTCGATTGTTCCGTCGAAAACAACGAAAGAATTAATTATTATATTGTCATTTGTCTTTAATTTATAGAATTGTTCGGTTGCCAATTCTTTTAAATGGTCATTTCCTTTAACGGAAACTATTTCTAAACTACCAGGTAGCTCTAAACTTGTTTCTAAGCCTGCTAAATCTTCAATATTTTGAGTATATTTAACGGTTATGTCAAAGGTTTGCCCGACGCTTATGTTGTTTAAGTCAGCATTAGGAATTAATTCTACGTTAAAATCACTTGCCTGAGTATTATCCGAAGTAACTTCAGGATTTGCCATTGCAAATGAAGTTCCGACACCCAACAATAAAATTAAGCCCAAAATAAAGCTTATTTTTACTTTTAGATCTTTCATGTTAATACCTCCCATTTTCTATACCATTTTAATTTATTATATATGATTTGATAAGATAATAATTAAAAAATATGTAAAGTTAAGTTTAATGATTATAAAGTAATCTATAATAATTTATGATTATTATTGTATATTATAATATAAATAACTTTACCACAGATAAAATAAAGTAGAATAGTAAAACATAAAATAATAGGAGAATGATATAAAAATAATATAAAAAAATAATGCAATAATGGCGTAATAATAATATAAAAATAAAATTATATTCGAAAAAAATAAATTAAAAGGATATTAATGTATTTTATTAATTTAAGTAAGCCTATACTTACCAAATTTAGGCGAAAATACTTCTGCATTCTTTGCTAATTTTTCCAATAAATCTTCAACTTCAATTTCTTTTATATGGAATTCTTCTGCTCTATCTATAATCTCGTCCTTGTTAGCAAGTTTATTTTCACTTATTGCAGATAATTCTCTTATTATGTCCATAATCATGTTCATTTTATCCATTTTGGACTTTGGAATCTTACCCATGCCTTTATCTATGTCAAAAGTGCCTGTTTCAGGGTCAAAAGCGACTTGTCTTAAACATTCTTCGATTATATCAATTGCAACTTTCGTGTCTTTTTCGTTTACCTTATCAGATAATCTTGCTTTTGCGTGCATTTCCGATATCCTAACGACTGCTTCAAGCTGTCTTGCAGTTATAGGTATTGGATTATTACCTTCGCCGTGTTTACGCATATCTACGTAGAAATCCTTAATCATTTTCATAGAATTTTTGTTTAAACTTGGAGTTTTTAAAAGCTTTGAATCAGTTTCTCGTAAGTACAAGTTCTTATTGTCTTCTATATAAGCGCACGTCCTAGCAAATATGATATAATTCTTTAAGAGTTCGTCATCCACGGTTATTCCGCCGACATTTAAATCTGCTAGCACATCGTATTGTTTTGTAGCACTCTCATAGTGTGTACTTAAAATGTGGTCTGCAATCTCTGCATCCCTCTTTCTATCGGGATTATCTTTTAAAGGGAATATTAAATCAAATCTGCTCAATAAAGGTTGAGGCATATTTAATTGCTCCACTACGCCTAAATTTCTATCGAATCTACCGTATTTTGGGTTACAAGCTGCTAAAACTGCACATTTTGCAGGCAATTTAACATTTATACCCCCTTTATTAATGTGTATTGTTTGACTCTCCATGGCTTCCAATATAAACTTCATAACGTTTTTATCAACTGTTAATTCATCTATACAAGCCGTACCCTGGTTAGCTTTAACGAAAACCCCTGGCTTAACTACCCAACCGTCACCAATTTCCGTAGCTTCCCTTACAACGTTTGCAGTTAAACCACCACCGGTTGCGGTAGTAACTGAAGCATAACCGTTTTGTGGGAACAATCTTGCTATTCTCCTTAACATTGTAGATTTACCAATACCTGGATCGGTAATTAATAAAATGTGGCTGTCATTCCTTAATTCTGAACCATCAGGTAAGTATTTAATACAACCTTTAACTTGTTGCAATAAAATTGCCTTTTTTACTAAATCGTGCCCCTTAATTTGAGGTATTAAGAATTGAGACAGTATATCAATGATATTTTTATTTTTTCCGAGTTCCTTAAGTAATTCTACTTTTTCCCCATCTCTTAAAAGATCCTTAACCTCTATTTTCTGGAAGTTTTCACTTACGTTTATTGAATTACTTCGTGTATAAATCTCATAAACAGGCATATTGGGACGGGATTGTTTTTTCATCACTGTTCCGACCACGTCAACCCTTCCAGAATAAATCCCGTTTGAATTTTCCAAGAAAGTCCTTATACTTCTTGGCGGGTCATCAGGATTTTTCATTAAATCGATTGGTTGTTGAATCTCCAATTCTTGAATATTTGCATAGGTTGAATTATCTTGGTCGAGCTTCATTTCAGTCCCGCAATTCTGATTCCTACAGTACATTTTTAAGGGCATAAAATAGTCCCTAACGGTTTTATACTGGATATTTCCACAACTTGGGCATACAAAGCAAGCCTTTTTTAAAAGTGCGCATACTTTAGCTGCTTTTATGATATTCCCTTCAAATTTAACTAAATTATTAATTTCGGAGGATGTAACTTCATCTATTTTCCTATCGCAACCTACGGGATTTTTGAATGCTATTTGTATTTTTTCGAGTTCTTTCTCTAAATTTCTTGATTCATTTGTAGAAAAAAGTTCTAAATATGCTTCTTTGAAAATTTGGAATATTGTATCTTCCGATAATTTTGGATTTTCGTATATGTGGTCTGTGATATCACAGGCTTCGATATTTTCGTGCATAAACTTTTTTATATCAAATTCAAAAACGTTGTCTCGAACCGTATTTATTGCTAATTCGTCTTTTATAAATTTTTTAATCTTAGAACCGTACGTATTTACGAAGTATTCTTCATCAAAGTCTAATTCAATATTATACATGTTATTATCACTGCAATGAGATGTTTTTAAATTAAAATAAGATAATTAATTGAATTTTAATAAAGTAAAGTCTAGATAGTAGTTAATTACTTAATTAATTACTTAATTAATTGAGATGTGTTATTTTATTACGTATTATTTTATTATCTATTGTATTATTAATTCACTTTATTTTATTAATTCACTTTCAAAATCACAATTTCTAAGTTTTTGAATAATATTATTTAATTCTGGGCTAATTGTAATCTTTACATCCTTTTTTTGAGGGAAACCAAATGCTAATTTTTCAAAAAAGCATGCTGTTTCTGGTATCCTTGTAGGGGCGTGGTGTGCACATATTTTTGATATTCTTGCAGATAGTAAATCGTTTAAGTGATCAATACAGGCAATAGTTGCCATATCTTGACTAGATATTAATGAAGCTCCGGAACTTTCAGATTTTAAGAAGGCTATACCCACCAATATTTCTTCGAGATTTATGTATGATAAATCAGGATTTCTCCTTTGATCCTTAAGTATGTCAAATAAAGAGATTGCCAAATCTTGGATACTTGACCAGGGTAAGTCAAAATTTATTTTTTTGGTCATTACATCCTCTTTTGTAATTTGCCAGAGTGGAACTTTCTGTTCGCCATTGTAAACTTCGTATTCGGTACATTTTAAAAATAGTAATGAATAAGCATCCAAAATATCATCCTCAAATCCTGTGACTCAATTATATTGTAAATTAAATATTGGTAAAAATAATATATAAAGATTATATACTAAAATTAATTGCGATAATCGTAGGATTTAAATATCTAATTAAGTTATTATAATATGTTATATTCTTAATAATGAAAATAACAACAAAAATGAAATTAATAATAGTTAAATTAACTAATTAAATAAATTAGATAGATTAGTTAATGCAGCTAACTTAGTTAAATAAATAAATTAATCATGAGGAAAATTATGCCGAATTTAGAAAGATTATCAGAAAGAACCCAAAAAATAATTAAAGATGAAAGTGAAAATATAATTCATACTTACGGACGATTACCTATTGTAATTACAAAAGGAGAAGGTATGAAAGTTTATGACGTTGATGGTAATGAATACCTTGACTTTTTGGCAGGTATTGCAGTTAATAATATGGGGCATTGCCATCCTGAGATTGTGGAAGCTTTAAAATCTCAAATCGACAATTTGATGCACATTTCAAACATTTACTACAATATCCCACAAGTTGAACTAGGTAAAAAACTTGTTGGATTAAGCGGATTGGGTAAGGCTTTCTTTTGCAACAGTGGTGCAGAAGCAAACGAAGCTGCGATAAAGCTTGCTCGTAGATATGGTAAGCACATCAGTAGTAAAAAAGGTTTCATTAAAAGCGGGGAAGTTATTTCTATGGAACATTCATTCCATGGTAGAACTTTAACAACAATTACAGCTACCCCTAAACCAAAATACCAAGAAGGATTCGAACCATTACCAACAGGTTTTAGATATGCTCCTTTTAATGATATAGAAGCACTCAAAGAAATGGTTTCAGAACATACATCCGCCATAATCATCGAACCAGTTCAAGGGGAAGGTGGCGTTTACCCAGTTGATAAAGAATACTTAAAAGAAGTTAGAAAAATTTGCGATGAACTCGACATTATATTGATATTTGATGAAGTTCAGTGCGGTATGGGAAGAACTGGAAAAATGTTTGCATATGAACACTACGGGATAATACCTGACATTGTGACACTTGCCAAAGCACTTGGAAATGGTTTCCCAATTGGCGCCATTGTTGCTAAAAATGAAGTTGCAGAAGCTTTCCAACCTGGAAGTCACGGTACTACATTTGGGGGCAACCCGATAGCTTGTGCTACATCTTTAAAAACATTGGAATTACTACAAAATCAACTAGAATATGCTTCAGAGATTGGAGAATACTTCAAAGGTAGATTAAATGAGTTAAAAGACAAGTACGAGTTCATCACAGAAGTTAGAGGACTTGGACTTATGTTGGGTATCCAATTAACATTTAATGGCTCAGACCTCGTACTTAAAATGCTTGAAAAAGGATACTTAATAAACTGTACCTCAGATACCGTTTTAAGGTTCGTACCACCTTTGATAGTTGAAAAAGAGCATATAGATAGCTTAATAAATGCTTTGGATGAAATATTTTCAAAAATAGAATAAATAGAATAAATAGAATAATTGTATAATAACTGAATATAATAATATCATACAATGAATTAATATAATAAAATGTAAAAAATATGTAAAAATAAATTAATTTTTTATTTTTTTATTTTAATTTTTATTTTAATTTTTATTTTTAGCTTTAGTTTTTAATTAATCTTGAATACCTTTTTCAGTAATTCTAAAGATTGCCTCTGCGTCTGGCAAGTGTGGTGAGTCGTATAATTTAGCAACTCTCTTGTCGCCTTTTCCTTTTCTAACAAAGAATCTGAAAGTAGCTGCGTGACCTACAATGTGACCACCGATAGCTTGTTCCGCCATACCAAAGAATGCGTCCGGTTTTGCTGAAACCTGGTTTGTAACAAGTACGACACAGTTAAAAAGGTCTGCTAACTTGTTTAATGTAGCCATGTGCCTACCTAATTTCTGTTGTCTTTCAGCTAATTTTCCCCTACCGGTGTATTCATTTCTGAAAGTACTGGTTAAAGAGTCGATTACAACCAATTTAATGTTGTTTCCTTCTTGTATAAGGTCCTCTATCTTTTCAGCGAATAACATTTGCATATCGGAGTTATAAGCTCTTGCAACGAATGTATTGTCTAAAACTGTTTGACCATCAATTCCTGCATGTTCTGCCATTTGCATGATTCTTTCAGGTCTGAATGTACCTTCTGTATCGATGTAAACAGCTTTTGGTTGTGCTAATTCGTCTTCAGATACTGATCCTTCATCGTAGAATAAAAATTCTGGGTTTTGTAAGTTTACACAACTTTGGTGCATAATCTGGGTTTTACCACTTCCGAAAACACCTGCGAATTCAGTTACTGATTGGCTTTCTAATCCGCCACCCAATACACTATCTAATTCACTGCTACTTGTTGATAACTTCCATACTGTACTTCTTTGTTTCAATAAGTCAATACCACTTTTAAAACCCAAATCACATAAATCTCTTGCACCCATAATCATTTTAGCGGCTGCTTTTTCACTTATGCCTTCAATGTCGGTTAACTCCCCTACTGTTGCAGTAGCTATTTTCATAAAGTCTATGTAACCAGCTTCTACTAATTTTTCAGCGGTTGAAGGACCTACTCCTGGCAAATCAGTTAAATTATCACTCATAAACTCACCTTTATTTTAACTTGTAATATATTGATAATTTGTGTATTCATTATATTCAAAGTATTTAATAGGTTTTAAAAATAGAACGATATCCATTAATTATTACCAAAATAAACGTTATTAATAATTATTTTGTTATTTTGTTATTTTATTATCATTAATCGTTTTTAATTAGTAATTGCTCTTTTCGATACACATTAAATTTATTATTTATATTATAGTATATTAACTAGTAATTTTTAATATCACTATTTCGAATGTGTATAATTTTTTTAAATAATATACGGTACAATTAATAAAGATATAGAATATTAATCTCATATATTAAACTCTCGAAGAGAGTTGTTACAGCCGTCCACCCATTGACAACGTAGTTGGCAAGCTATAAATCCCAGGATTTATTCAAAGGCAGTTGGGCAGATATTAGAATACTAATCTCATATATCGATATTGAATTATATATTATTTTGTAATTAATTATAATTGCAAATGGATATAAGTTCACAAAACTGTTTAAATTTATTTAATTTATTTTAGGGTTTACTATGTACTTGTAAATCTAAATTTATTTATTTTTTGTAAATTTATTCAGTTTATAGATAGGTTGTATAGTATATATATTTTATTAATTAAAATAATGGGGCGACTAATAAATATAATCATAAATTGAAAAATTGAAAATAGAATAATTAAGCTAAATTTAAGCTAAATTTAAGTTAAAAATAAAATAAATAATCTAGAGTAAAAATAGTAAAAAGTAAAAAAGTAGGTTGGAATTAATAAAGTAATTCCATAGTTGCCGAATAAATATCTTCACCGCCAGAAACTAACGCGATTATTGCCAAACTTATTATGATAATACCCAAAATCAAAGATGGCAATTCTACAATAAAACCTTGTCTCCAGCTTATGTTGAAATATCTCTTATTAATATATATTGAAACAATGTAGCTAATAAAAATCCCTAAAGGAACGTAGGCGATTATAAGTCCAATAATATATTTAATAAGGGATACTTTAGTTATATTTGCTAAATCAGTGTCTATTTTAGCAAGTTTCACACCCAAATATGTAAGTACAATCTGCAATACCAAACCAATTAAAAATATAATGATTATAAAAACTGCCGAAAGACCTGCAATAATCTCAAAAGTATTCACAATTTCACCAAACAACAATATAATAATGTATATTATATTATAACGACATATTGATTATATCTGCATATCAAACCTATATTGAAATATGCGTCAATAAATTAAATTCAATGACCCAATAAATAATAATTAGTAAATATATAATCTAATAATATCAATTGTACTAATTTTATAATATAATATATCATAAATTATATACTTTTTCATAATATAATATAAAAAAATTAGTTCATCAAGGTTTTTCTAAAAATTAAAAATTAAAAACTTAAAAATTAAAAATTAAAAAATATAATATGTAGAAATTTTAATATGCGAATGCAATAAATGAAAATATCATCATTAGCATGAAAAATAATCCGATTACTAATCCTAATACTAACAATGGTAATTCAATTAATAAACCATTTTTCCAATCAGTGTCAAAGAATGTTTTGTTTATATAAATCGCTACTAAGAAAGCGAGTATAAATCCAAATGGAAGCAAACCTAATATTGTACTAGTCACTGCCTTATATGATGAAACTTTTAAAATTTCAATGAATTCAGAGTCTATTTTAACAATTTTTAAACCGATATATGTGTTTATGAGTTCTAAAATTAATCCAATAATAAAAGCAAAAATTATAATTGCAAAAACTCCTAGTCCTAAAAATCCTAGTCCTAACATTGCATTTGAGTGCATTTTGTTCACCGTGTAAATTTTTTTCGTAAATTTATGAATATATTTTTTTAATTATTTTTTAATTATTTTTTAAGTAGTATCGTACTTATTTTCATAATTATAATTATGTTAGTAGTTGATACTATTAAGCCATTTGCATAATTTTAAAAAAGTATAATTTAATTATTTAATTATTAGTTATTTAGTTATTTAACTATTTAATTAAATAATTATCTAGTTAAAATTTGCAGATATTAATAGTATTGCAAGTAACATGCTGAATATAAATACTATTATTTGTAAAATTATTAACGGTAATTCTATTAATATACCTTTATTCCAGTCTGTATTGAAATAAGTCTTGTTTACAAATATTGATGCGATTAATGCTATAATGCTACCAAATGGTAACAATTTTAAAACTGTAATCAATATTGCTTTGTACAATGAAACTTTTAAAATTTCTTTAAATTCTGATTCTATTTTAGCAAGTTTTAAACCGATATATGTGCTTATAACTTCCAATACGAAAATTACAATTATAGCTATTAAAGGCACCATAAGACCGAGTGTCAATATTTTAGTAAACATTATTTCACCGTGTAAATTTTTGTTGCGTATTTTGTTGCGTAAATTGCATATGAATAGTAAAATTGATTATAAATTTATTTATGCAATTATAAATTAGATATAATATAATAAAATTATACAAAATAATATATATAATTGTCTGAAATAACGGATATTAAAACAATTTGTATAAAACGATTAAAAAACAGTTCAAAAACATAAATAAGGCGATAATTTGATCAAAGATGAAGAATTTATTAGAAATGACGGCGTACCGATAACAAAAGAAGAAATCAGAGCTTTGAGCTTATCAAAGCTAAATTTAACACATGATGATGTGGTAATAGACATAGGATGCGGTAGTGGAGGAATGACTGTAGAAATGGCTAAGATAGCTAAAAAAGCTTACGCAATTGACAGTAGTGAAGATGCAGTTAATACGGCAAAAGCAAACTTGGAAAAATTTAATGTTACAAACTGCGAACTAATATCTGGAGATGCAAAAGAAGAATTGGAAAAAGTATTAAAAGAATTAAAAGAATCGAATGAATTAAACCAATTGCTTTCAGAAAATTTAAAGATATTTATTGGCGGTACCCAAAATATTGAGGAGATTTTGAAAATAGCTAATGAATACGGCGTAAAAACAATTGTTTCAAATACCATTGTAGTAAATACTGGTTTAACAATTGCTGAAATTTTAGAAAACTATGGTTATGAGATTGATTTGATAACTATGAATGTTTCCTACGGTAGAAAGATAAAATCAGGATATATGATGATTGCAAGAAACCCAATTACCATTGTAACTGCTAAAAAGTAAAATATTGAAAAATATTAAAAAATTATAAGGGGTAAATAATTAAATTATTATTATTATTATTATATTTTTATTATATTTCCATATTATTTTTATTATATTGCCATTAATATATTATTAGACTAATGTATCATTATTAGATTAGTGCTAGTGATTATTTATTAATCATATTTACCTACAAGAGCTATTTTATAGCCCGTAGATTGAACAACCTTTAATAAGGTATCTATTCTAGGTTTGTATTCTTTATCGGACTTAAGACGATGAGCAATTGAAAAAGATATACCATTTTCCTTAGATAAACAATAAGTAGATTTATCTTTTAAAATTTCACCGAATTCCTCCTTAAAACCTTGAAAATCATCTATCACAAATATTTCGCATATTTCAGAATAGATTTCTGAATTTATGGACTTATTTGATTTTAAGAGATTATTTTTTGTATTTTTTAATTCATCACATTCTTTTTTATTTTTTATGATATTATTTTGCTTATTTTTATTTTTCGTGAGATTTTTAATGATATACACCCCCTGAGAGAAATTAATGAGTGTATTTTAAGTATATTTAGTATATTTGATATATTTCAATTTATTTATGGGATAAATAGGCATTTGAATTCAGTAAAAGCCTCATATATATTAAATTCCGAAGACTCTTTATAGTTTTCTATATATAATATCATAAAGAAATATAATTGAATAAATTAGTAATCAATAACGTAACAAAGTGATATTTTTGAGTCATGTGTGTTCAATATGTAAGGGTAGGAAGAATTTATGTGGTAGAAGTAAATGTTTAATTCTTCAAAAATTCAGAATTTCCAAAAAATTCAAAGGATTGATAGAAAAAAAAGAATTCTTTGGAGCTTCACCACCTAGTTTGTTCGTTGGTGAGTATGGATACCCAAAAGTACGTATAGGCCCCATGTTGCCTACCTTTGGAGATGTTGAACAAGCTAACGAATTATTAAATGAAACAGTTAATGAAACAGTCAATAAAAACACGGAATTTGATATTGGTAAACTTGAAAATCCTAAAAACTGGACAAATAGCTCTATTGAAGAAATTATGCACTATAGGTCAATGTTAGTTATGGGGGAAACTAAATCAAATGTTAAAGTCGAAAATAATTATAGAGATGCTAATTTACCAACGTCTACCAGATATATTGAGAATATACAAGAAATTGCTATGTCAATAAAACCCGTAGATAGTGAGATGAAATTACTTAAAAATCCAAAAATGGTTTTGGGTATGAACTCCTACACATCACCTATGGGTGCAAAAGAAAATCTTTTAAAATTTGATATTGCAGAAAACCCTAAAATTCCAAAAAAGACTGATAGCGTAGTAAATGATGAAATAAAATCATTAGAAGGCGTTATGAGTCTTTATAATTCAGGATTTGATGAATACTACATAATAAAACTTTTATCTACGGGGCTAATGGGGATAGATAAAAGAATTGTACCCACAAAATGGAGTATAACCGCTGTTCAAGATATGATTGGCAAAGAAATACGGAAAGAAGTTATAGGTTACAACGTAGTTAATAATTACGAATTGTATCACGCTACTTTATTGGGTAATCGGTATTTTATATTATTAATGCCTGATTTATACGCCTTTGAGGCCATGGAAGTATGGTTAAAAGGTTCTTTGTATGGTAGAGTAGCAGAATATCACGTTCTCGGAGATTACGAAGGTATTAAAGGCTTAAAAGGCTATGTAAAAGAAACTGCGGGCGCGTTCCATGCTTCGCGATTGAGTATTATGGAGCATCTTCAAAAAAGAAAAAAACAGGCTAAAATCGTTGTAATACGTGAAATTACGCCTGATTATTATGCGCCTGTTGGAGTTTGGCAAATCCGTCAAGGGGTTAAACTTGCAATGGATACTAAAAAAATTGGCGAGTTTGATACATTAAAATCGGCAATTTCTGGTTTAGAACAGCATTTGATAGTTCCTGTTGAAAAATACGTTGAAAAAAGTAAAATATTAAAAATAACTAATAGACAAACTTTATTGGAGCAATATTTCTAATTATTTAATTTTTATTTTTAATTCCAAGATATAATTTCTAATTTAATATATTAGTTTCTAATTTTAATATCTCCAATATTTTATGAAACTTCCTTTATCTTTGACATTTAAAATTAATTTGCAACCTTCAGTCCATTCGTTTGATTCAGTTCTTATAAAAACAATGTCATCAAACACGTTTTCTATTTCAGATTTTTCGATGTCCACGATTTCTCCGGCATCGACCCAAGATCCTGAGATTTTTGCAAGGCTTTTTTTATCGAGCAAGCTTTCGGCGTCTATCTTTGTTAAATCGCTCAATCTATCAATTTTTTGAATTCTTTTTACCTTCATGTTACCCACCATATATTATGTTATATATGCACAATTAACATTACTAAACTATTTTAAATTTAAAGTATTAAAAGTTACTCATTTTAATCGAGGATAATAGTACTTTTATAGAATATATAAAAAATAAAAATAATATAATACTGAAATATTAAAAATACTAAAATATTAAAATAAAACGTAAAAAAAGTATAATGGAATTTAAAATTCTCTTTCAACGGATAATTTTTCTTCATTTTCAGAGAATAATTTATTTACCATCCAATCGACATCAAATTCTTGTAAATCGGAATATCTTTGACCTACACCCATATATAATATAGGTTTTCCTATAGAATGAGCAATTGATAAAGCCGCCCCACCTTTTGCATCTGCGTCTGTTTTGGTTAAAATTGCTCCGTCGATAGTAACTGCATTGTTAAATTCTTCTGCCTGAGTTATTGCATCGTTACCTGCTAATGAATCGCCCACAAATACGACTAAATCTGGTTTTGTTACTCTAACAACTTTTTTGATTTCCGACATTAAATTTATGTTGGTTGTTTGCCTGCCTGCGGTATCTGCAAGTACTACGTCAACTTTTTTAGCTTTTGCGTGCTGTATTGCATCAAAAATAACTGCTGCACTGTCTGCGCCTTTTTGATGTTTTATAACCTTAACTTCAAGATTGTTTGCGTGCTCTTCGAGTTGGTCTATTGCCCCAGCTCTAAAAGTGTCCCCTGCTGCCATTACTACGCTATGACCGTTTTCTTTTAATTTATAAGCTAATTTGGATATTGAGGTAGTTTTTCCAGTCCCATTTATTCCTAAAAATATGATTACGGCAGGTTCGCCTTCTTTATTTTTATTTTGGATTAATTGCTCAATATCAATTTTTTCCTGTGCCAATATATTTCTAATTGAGCTCTTAAGTGCATTTTCAATGATTTCTTCAGGTTTGTCATCACTTGTAATTTTTAAGCCAATTAATCTTTCTTTTAAAGATTCGATTATACTTTCAACAGTGTCGTATGCTACGTCTGCTTCCAATAGTTCTAACTCTAATTCTTCCAATATTTCCTCAATATCGTCTTCAGTAAGGACTACTTCTTTACTTAAAACTTTTTTAATGCTTTTTGTAATTTTAAATTTATCTAAAAACCCTACTTTTGTTTTTTCAAATTTTCCTAAAACGTTTTCATCACTTACATCTATTTTGGAATTTTCATCTAATTCAGTTACTTCGGTTACTTCGGTTTTAATTTGATTTATTTCGTTTTTGGTTTCTTCGTTTATTTCTTCATCGATTTGTTTTTCGTTGATGACTGGTTTAACTTCTTCATCTACAGCTTCGCCTTTTTTGTAGATTTTGTTGGACAATTTATTCATGGTGTTTGTTAATTTTGACTTAAGGCTTCCAAACATTTATTTCACCAAATTTTAATCGATTTATTAATTTATTAATTTATTAAAAATTTATTAATTTATCGATATTTGTTGTTTGTTGTTACGATAATGTTACACACTAATTATTATATATTACTTTGTTATTCACTACCTTATTATTCACTAGTTTGCTATTCCAAATTGTATATAATATACTTGCGTACATATTTTTATATACTCGATTTCTATATATTAGAGAGTTATAGATATAAAATAAATTATTATCATAATCATTATTGTTATCACTAATAATTAGGGTAATTCATCAATTTTATCAATAATTATTTTAATTTTATTAAAAAGGAATTATTAATTATTAACTATTAATATTAATCAGGATTATAACGGTGATTATAATGCTTAGCGCAATTTTAGTACCATACGGTATTTTTGTAATTAAAAAAGACGAAAGCGAAACAGATGAAACACAAAGTATTGAGAATCTTACTAAAAACATTGTTTACTTTAAAAAATTTGATGAAGAAGACATTCCATCAATTATGTATGAATTAAGGCAAGATGCTAACGAAAAAAAGGCAGAATTAAAACAAGCTTTAATCGAAGAAATTACAGAACTTAAAAATAAAGAAGCTGAAGAAAGCGAAGAAAGCGAAGAAGCTGAAGGAATAGAACCTATCGACATTGCTGTTGAAGAATTAGAAACCATTAGCTTTGAAGCTTCAAAAATTAGACCTGAAAACGACGCTATGAGAAGTGTTATGTATGAATTAGGTTTAGAATACGGCGTATTCGAAGATTTGGAAGACGATTTCTTAAATAAAATGAATGAATGGACCGTTCAATATACTAAAATGATGATGAAAAGAAGTTCACAGGCAAAAGATAAATTAATCGTGCAAACCGTTAACGCTTTGGACAACCTTGATGAGACCTTAAACTTATTTTCAGAAAGATTAAGAGAATGGTACTCATTGTACTTCCCAGAAATGGACAATATTGTTAAAAAACAAGACGCGTACGTACAATTAGTTTCAGAATACGGATTCAGAGAAAATTACACCAGAACTAGATTAAAAGAAGAGATGCCTCAAAACTTAGCAAGAACTTTATCCTTAGCAGCTAAAAAATCTATGGGTGCTGAAATCTCGGAAGTAGATTTACAGATTATAAAAAGCCTTGCTAATGAAATACACAATTTATACAAGTACAGAGAAGAATTACAGGCTTACTTAGAAGTTTCCATGACTGAAGTTGCGCCTAACTTGACAAAAATTGCAGGACCTTCAATCGGTGCAAGACTTATAAGCCTTGCAGGCGGTATGGACAGACTTTCAATATTACCGGGTTCAACGATACAAGTTATCGGTGCTGAAAAAGCTTTATTTGCACACTTAAGAGAAAGAGCAGACTCTCCAAAACACGGTATTATATTCCAACACCCTTACATACAAGGTGCTACAGGTTGGACACGTGGTAAAATATCAAGAGCAATTGCTTGTAAAATGTCCATTGCAATTAAAGCAGATATGAGCGGAAATTACATTGCAGACACCTTATCAGAACAAATCGACAAAAAAGTAGCAGATATTAAAGTTAAATTCCCAAAACCACCAGTTAAAAAGAAATCCAAAAGACCACAAGGTAAAGGAAGACCAAGTAGACCTGGAAAACCAGGTGCAGGAAAACCTCAAAGAAGAGACGGTAGAAACGACGACAGAAGAAGGGACGATAAAAAAAGAGATGGTAGAAGAGATAGTAGGGTAGACGGTAGAAGAGACGATAGGGATAGTAGAGATAATAGGGGAAAAGACAATAAAGGCAGAAGAGACGGTAGAAACGACGACAGAAGAAACGAGAAAAGTAGTAAACCTACTAGAGATGGAAAAAGTAGAGATAGTAAACCTAACAACGCAAACAAAGGCGGTAAAGCAGGTAAAGGCGAAAAACGTAAAGTTGAAAGAGTTGTTATTGGAAAAACGTCTTCAAAAATTAACAAATAATAAAAATAATAATAAAAATAAAACTTAAACGTTAAAGAAAAGCTAAAAAATATTAAATTAATAAATACAAATAATTTTATTAATTTTTAAATGATTTAATCGGTGGTCATATGGCAAAAGTTAAAGAAAAGTTCGATAATGTATTTGAATTAGATTTAGGCGATGGAATTGAAAGAATTGGTACAAAATCATTAGTTCCAAACAAAAGAGTATACGGCGAAAAATTAGTTAACGTTAAAAATACAGAGTACAGAGTATGGAACCCTAACAAAAGTAAGTTGGGAGCATCTATCATTAACGGATTAAAGGAAATGCCAATTAAAAAAGGCAGTAAAGTCTTATACTTGGGAGCTTCTGCAGGTACTACTCCGTCACACGTTGCAGATATTGCTGAAGATTCTCCAGTTTACGCTGTTGAGTTTGCACCAAGAATTATGAGAGAGTTCATTGAAAGCTGTGAAGGTAGGAAAAACTTATTCCCTATTTTAGGCGATGCAAACAAACCAGATGAATATGCGAACATCGTGGAAAAAGTAGACGTTATATTCGAAGACGTTGCACAACCAAACCAAGCTGAAATATTGATAAAAAATGCCAAATGGTTTTTGAAAGAAGGCGGATATGGTATGATATCAATTAAAGCAAGAAGTGTCGATGTTACAGAAAACCCTAGAGTAATATTTGAAGCTCAAAAAGAAATCATGGAACAAAACGGTTTCAAAATCGTAGATGCTATAAATATTGAACCATTTGAAAAAGACCACATGTTATTTGTTGGAATTTGGAATGGACAATAACTTAAATTATAATTAAATATACTTAATTTTATTTTTAGTTTTATTATTAGATTTATTATTAGATTTATTATTAGTTTTAAGTACAATAATTTTAAAATAGTATTTTCTTTTTATTTCTTATTTTATTTCTTATTTTTCATATGAATAAGTAGGATTCAGTATAGGTGTAATCATCATAAGTCAGATAACCCTCTTTTCATCACAATCCTAATCAAATCTTATTTAAACCTAGTATTATATAATATTATCCATTAGAATTAAATAATCGGATAATTTCGATGTAGTCATCGTATGATTATTATAAAACTATGTAGGGATAGATATGAAAAATACGAATAATAAGGACAATAATTCGAATAAAAATGGTAAAAATATTCCTAAATCGGATAAAATAAGTCGTATGGATAGGTACAATAATTTAGATAATGATATTAAAGATACTGTAACGTTAAGAGACGCTTACTCCTGGGATGAAGAAAAAGGATTAAAAAACAAGCAAGATATTGTAGTAGTTGAACAAATTTGTGAATTTTATAAAAATGAGGAATATAAAGGTAAAGTTTTAGCATCGCCAAATGGATTAAAGGAATTATTGGTTGGACATATTATAAGTGAAGGTAATTTTAAAAAAGATGAAAAAATTAAGGAAATTAAAATAATTGAAGAAAGTGATGAAATAGAAGGTTTAAAAAATAGAAAAATAATTAAATTAAAACTATATACTGAAAGTAATGATTTAAACGAAATTAAAACAGGAAATGATTTAAATTTAAAATTAAGTACCATTAAGAAGATTATGGTACAAATGCCTACGATGTCTAACATTTGGGAGTTAACCGGAGGCGTGCATTGGGCAGGATTATTTGATATGGAAGGGAATAAACTTACATACTACGAAGATATTGGACGACATAACGCGATTGACAAAGTTATCGGATATGCGAAAATAAACGGTTTGGACATCTCAAATTGTATAATCGTTTCGAGTGGTAGGCAACCTACTGCAATGGTAAAAAAAGCCGTAAATGCGGGCTGTAGTGTTATTATTACAAAGTCACCATCTACGAATCACGGGATAGACCTTGCAAATAAAGAAAAAATAATATTATTGGGTTTTGCTAGAATTAATCGATTTATGATATACAGCGGTTTAGAATATATAAATTTTGAAGAATAAAAATAATAAAATACCAAAAATATGGAATTATCTTTTATTTTTTTATTAATCTTATTTCTTATTTTTTATATCAATTTATGTTTTATGTTTTATGTTTTATTTATTTTTAGTATTATTTTTAGTATTATTATTATTATTATTATTATTTCTTAGTTCTACCTTAAACTTATTTTCTCATTATTTTTCGAGTTACTTTTTAATTTAGACTTTTGAACTAATCTATATAGAGCATAATTTGACAAATCATAAGTATTAGCCAATTCTTGAATTGTATGTTTAAATATTACGCTATTACTACCATATTGTAACAAATATTTTTCTAAAAATGAAACATTGGAATAGGTTACTTCAGGATATTTCTTGGTAATCTCATAAATTGCGTTTAAAGCAGCATTACGAATTATGGTACTCCTAGAACAGGATAATTCCAATAACCGATCCATGTTTTTAACTACTTCATCCTTTCCAGAATTTTGAATACTTGAAATCTTACATATTAAATCCATAGGGTTTATTTCATCGAAATCTCCATTTATCATGTTTAAATCGACTTTTTTAGACATTATTTTCTCTTTATTAACCATACGATTTAATTTTTCTTTGTTGATTTCCACGTTACTTGCTTCTGGGTTAATATCGTGAATATATTCGGAAATTTCCTTTAGCTTTGTAACGAGTGTGGATTGAGACTCTTTATCGATTATCTTTTTAAATCTTTCACGTAAAACTTCGTGACCATTCTCTACTTTTTGTCCTTTAAATGACCCATATGCTTTAACTATCTCATTGGTGTATTCTCGAATCTCTAAATCAATCGTACCTTTATGTAGTGCCAATACGGATGATTCAAATTCAGAATAAGCTTCTGAAAAACTTTTTAAGAATATTTTTACACAAATTAATGTGGTAAGTACAACGTGTCTTTCAGGATCTGCCAATAATCTTTTCATAGGCTGGACTAAGGCATTATAATTAAAAGATTTTTCTTTAATTGCTACCTTTGTGAGTACATGCAATGAATTAGCCCTAATTTTAGGATTTTTTGACTTTAACATCGCATATAATTCGCCGTGTAACTCCTCATCTAACCGTGCTTGATTTAGTGCTTCTGCAATAAGACCATCTTCAACCAAGGTCCTAAATTTCCTATTTTTTGAAAATATATTTTCAAGTATCATTAAACCACCGTATCCCAAGTCTATTGGGAACATTAACCTTTGGGTTAAACTACTGCCCCATAATCTAGTACTTATTATTTCGTTAACTAATTAATAAGATTAACTCTTTAATTCTAATAATTAAGTTATTCGATTGATTGATAATGTGTTGGTAATAAATTGTTAATAATAAATTGGTAGTATATTAATAATAGTTTTAATAATAGTTTTAATAATAATTTTAGTATTATAATTATTATTTTTAATCATATTATGTATTATTCAAATTCAGAACTGTTTGTTGGAGTTACCGAGTATTTTAAATCGCTTTTTCTCCTCATTAAATCCATGAATGAGATACTATGTAGTGGGTTTTTACTTGAAGTTAATATTTTTAAATCTGCCGTACATAAATCTACGGATTCTAATTCAGTTTTTAAAGGAATTGCACCATATTCTAATAAATTTTGCAATAATTCTTCTTGTATATCTACACAATCATGTAAATTTCCAGAGATTTTAAGTAAATATGCGTTAAATACTAGATCTATGCAATCTAAGATAATTAAGCCGGCATTTTGTAACTGTTGGCACAAAAACGTATAATCCTCTTGAGTAGCTTTTGTTATGAATTTTACATGGTAATACTTATGGTTTAAAATATTTGTAATTTTTAAATTATAAAATTCAGTTGAATTACTATTTGATAGTATTCTTTTAAAGTTTGAAAATGCTTCAAATTCACATACTGCTTTTGTGGAATAATATTTTTGTACTCCGGGCATGATAAAATCACCGTCACCGTTTTAGTAGTATAGTTTGTAATATAGTTTATAATATAGTTTATAATATAGTTTATAATATTATTTTGTAGTGTAATTTTAGTATAATAATAGTAGAATATGTAGCACACTAATAGGTAGTTAGTATATTAAATATAATCTTGTTTAAACATTCGATAATATGGATTATATGCTTTTAAAGTATATATTATTTATTCTTTAAATCTATGATAAATAAACAAATTACTTATTTAAAACCTTTAAAACTTTTAAAATTTATAAAATAAATAATATGATTAGTAATGGGTAGAAAATAAATATAAATCCGTAATTCACCAAAATATAACATAAATAACATAGGTTTAAATAATTTAAAGGCATATTTAATATAAACAATTGTAAAAATATTGGCTTATAAAAACTTGTTTAAATTTAGTAAAATAAGCTATTGATATTATAATTTTATAGATAACTAATAGGTGAATAGTATGATACCAAAAGGAACCGTTAAAAGAATTATGAAAGATAATACTGATATGTACGTGTCTACAGAATCAGTTGTTGCTTTAGTTGACATTCTTCAAGAAATGATAGTAACCACTACAAAAATTGCCGAAGAGAATGCTGCAAAAGATAAAAGAAAAACCATTAAAGCGAGAGATATTGAAGAATGTGACGCTGAAAGGTTAAAGGAAAAGATATTACAAGTTTCAGAGCGAACTGAAAAAGTTAATATGTTGGCTAACGAGATATTACACGTTATTGCTTCAGAATTAGAGAGATACTAAGTGGATGAAACATAAATATGGACTAAATTGTGGTTAAAAAAGTAAAATACCCAAAATTAAAATAAATAATATTAATAAATTGATTAATTGCATGTTAATAATAAATTAACAAATAATAAATTAATTTTTAAAGCATATAATATAAAATTATATAGTTTAATAATTTTATATTGTATCCCTTATATTAAAACAATATTATTCTATTATATCACTTTCAATCATTTGTTTAAGTTTATTCTAATTTTATTTTGTATTAATTTAATATGTTTTTAATATATTTCAACATTGTTTAATATATTTATTAGATTATTTTCTTGAGTTAATCACTCCATTAAATGTGTCATTAGAATCATCATTTAACTCTAATTGTCCACATTCAACACATTTTTGTTCTAATAAATCAACATCTTGGTAAATACTCAACGCATCTTTTCCCAAATCTGTTATACTGTAATAAACTTTGGGTAAATTTTTTTCAATATCCTCAGACCTTTTAGAAACTAAACCTTTATAGTATAGTTTATTCAAATCTTCGGATAAATTACCCGTATTTATGCCAGTATTTTTTGATATTTCTCTGAAATACAATTCTCTTTCTTGTTCTAAGATATCGAGTATTTTCCTTACATTCTTTCTTGCCAATAGTTTAATCATACATACCAACTTCTTTAAATGTTCTCTCCCGAATGTAAGAATATATATACAACTAAACAGTACACCCAAATTGATTAAATGGAAATACACTCATAAGCATATGCTATATGAATTATATACGACATATGCTATAATTAGTTACCACCCTAAACAATTTAATATGTACATAGTACAAATGTATATATATCAAAAATTGATATATTATTCTCGAGTGTAAACTTACACTCATTACGTGAGATTGATATACTCCCCTTAGGGGGATTTTTTTCTTTTTATTTTTTTAAGATAAAGTTTTATTAATAATTATCTATATGTGATACCACAGTATAAGATTTATTATAATACATATTAATACTAATCTGTTTAAATTTACTGCGATAATAGGACAAATTATAGATTTTATTACTTTTAACGAACGTATTATTTAAATATATTTGACTAATTACGAACCTAGAGGTACTAAATTAATCAAAAAATTAATTGAAATTAATTATCTCAATATAATTTAAGTACTTATTCGTCGTTATTGCAAATATGCACAATATATTCATCTTTCATCTATAATATAATTTACCCCATTTTTGGAGAATTATATAATAAGCTGAAAATTAGATCATGTTATTTAAAATTAAATATATTGACTGAGTAGTCGAGTATATTTAGTTTTTAGTTTAATGTATTGATAAATATTAAAAGAGAAAATATATAAGTCATTCATCAATTCTTTGAGTTCTTTTTACAGTGAATGCAAAGAATGCGGGTAAAACTGCACCCCCCAATATAGCTTCGGTTACCGCTACATCAGGAGCTAATAGGCTACTGAACAAATACGCCAAACCTAAACCGCCTAAACCAGTCAAAACGACGCATTTGATTAAATCTTTTTGTATTAATGCACCAACATAGGACAATAATACTAAAAACATTACAAAGACATCTAAAATATTTATAATTTCTATATTTACCATTTTTTCACGAATTACCATTTTATATTACTTATACATATTTAAGGATACATTGATACATTCTAACATAAATTTATTGATTATCTATTGGTTGTTATTTATTATCGACTATTTATTATAAATTATAGATTTATTTCAATTATTTTGAAATTTCATCGTTATAATTTGCATTTGCAATTGCGTGAGCCGAAAAAGGCGATAATATCAAATAAACAAGTGCTAAAAGTGGTTGGTTAAACATAAACAATATAACGATACAGGAAATATCTACGATTCCTACAATGTGAAGTCTTGCATAAACTATATTTTTACTAATATCACTTTGAGTCCAAAGCTTTATAGATGCAACTAAAATTCCTAAAGAAGCCAATGTTAAAACTAAATTCTGTAAAAAGTCACGTATTAACAGAAAATCAAACATAATAATCTTCACCTAATTTATTATTGCTATTTTATGATGTTATACATAATATCAATATGATATTAAGGGATATTAAGGGATATTAATTTAATTTACTTTAATATTACAATAATTTAATATTGCAATATTCAATATTACAACAGTATATCATTTATGTTATTACAATATACTTCATAGATTTTATATTTATTTAAATATATGATTATTTTAATTTTCTATTTAATCAATATCGTATGTTATATTATATATTTATGATGTTTTCTATTAAATTTTTTGACCATTTTTTAATTAATAGACATGTTATTTTGTTAAATTTACTCAAAGTTACATAAATATAGTTACATATATGCAAATAATTAAATATAATAAATATAATTAATAATTTACGCATATATAGAATTACTACATAAGTAAATAAAAACAATATGGTGATTATGATGATTACGGTTATGAAGTTTGGCGGTACGTCTGTAGGCGACGGTAAGAGAATTAAAAATGTAGCAAAAATAGTATCTGACAGGTTCAAAAGAGGTAATGGTGACAACCACCAAGACCATAACCATATTGTCGTTGTGACCTCAGCAATGACTCAAATTACAAATTCGCTAATAGATATTTCCAAAGAGGCCCTGGATGTTAGGGATATTGCGAGAGTCAATTCGTTCATACAGGATGTACGGGATAGGCATCATCTGGCAATCTTAGAAGCAATTGAAAATCCGGAAATTCAAGAAGAAACAAGAATTGTAATTGAAAATACACTAGAACAATTGGAAAAAGTATTATTGGGAGTAACCTACTTAGGAGAGTTAACCCCAAAATCAAAAGATTTCATACTTTCATTTGGAGAAAGACTCTGTGCACCTATTTTATGTGGTGCTATAAAAGATAATGAAAACAAATCAATATGTCTTACAGGTAGAGAAGCAGGTATTATTACAGATAACAACTTCGGATGTGCAAAAGTAACTGATTTAAGAGTTAAAGGTACAATTACACCTTTATTAGAATTAGGCGTTATCCCTGTTGTTACCGGATTTATTGCAGGTACTAAAGAAGAGGAAATTACTACACTAGGTAGAGGGGGTAGTGACTACTCTGCTGCTCTTGTAGGTGCAGGACTTGAAGCTGACATGGTTGAAATTTGGACCGATGTGAGCGGTGTGTTATCAGCAGATCCAAGGACGGTTAAAAACGTTAAAAAAATACCTAAAATGTCATACTTAGAAGCAATGGAACTCGCTTACTTTGGTGCTAAAGTATTGCACCCTAGAACAGTTGAACCTGTTATGGAAAAAGGAATTCCTTTAAAAATTAAAAATACATTCGAACCTGAAAACGAAGGTACACTTATCAACGGCGATATTGAACCAAGTGACAGACCTATTAAAGCTATAACAACCATTAAAGATGTTATTTTAATTAATATTTTTGGTGGCGGTATGGTAGGCGTAAGTGGCACAGCTGCGAGGATATTTAACGCACTTGGCAGGTCAAACGCAAACGTGATTTTAATCACCCAAGGTTCATCAGAAACCAACATTTCAATTGTTATTTATGATGGAGAGCTTGAAGCAATTAAATGTGTAAGAGAACTTAAAAAAGAATTCGACGGTTGCCATTTAATAAAAGATGTAAGCTTCGATAAAGAAGTTTGCGTTGTTTCAGCAGTTGGTTCCGATATGAAAGGCTCAAAAGGCATTGCAGGCGATTTATTCACTGCAGTAGCTGAAAGTGGTGCAAATATTAAAATGATTGCACAAGGTTCATCAGAAACTAATATATCATTCGTAATTGGTGAAAAAGACCTTGAAAATTGCTTGAAAAAATTACATAAAACATTTATTGAAGATGTAAATTAATAAAATAAATGTTAAATAAACAACAATTATTAATTTTTTTAAGACTATTTCATTCTCTTTTTTATATTTGATTTTAATTAAGTTTGATATTATTTTACTTATGTTTAATCTATGATTAGCATGCCTTTAATTTATTTTATACCCATAATTTTAATTATGAGTGATGTATTAAAAATATTTGATAATAAAATATTTAGAATATGGAAAAATAGAAAAATATATCTATAAAGATAAATATTTAAACTTATGATTTGAAGCGATAGCATGATTTTAGGGATTAATGACGGACATAATTCGAGTATATCATTATTTAACGATGATAAAGGTAATAAATGTAAAATTGAATATGCTATAAGCGAAGAAAGAATTACAAGGGTAAAAAACATTCGAGGATTTCCTAAAAATTCAATAAACAATGTTTTTAAAAATTCTAAATCCGAAACTGATGATGGAAATCGATATCAATATCAACATCCGGAAATTGATTTAATCACTATTGGTGGAAAATTTAGAAAAAATAACCGATTAAATAAATTAAAAGAGTTTTCAAATAGTCAAAACAAGCCTTTATTATATTTTGACCATCATTTATGTCATGCTTCATTATATAAGTTAAATCATGACTTTAAAAAAGGAAAGGAGTACTTAATTATTACCCTTGATGGTGCAGGCGATGGTTTATCCTCTACGGTATCGGTTGCAAAAAACAATAAAATAGATACCATTGCTCAAAGTGATAATATTAACTCTATGGGCGATATTTACGCTTCATTCACTGAATTGTTAGGTTTTAAACCCATGGAGGATGAAGGCAAAGTTATGGGTTTAGCAGGTTATGATTTAGATTCCAAATATAATGAAATCTATGAAAAAACCCTTTCGAACGTTGAAAATAAAATTATCGAATACCATACAAAAACTAAAACATTTACAAATTATTTGGGCGTTATAGGTAATCAATCAACCAAAGAATTAGAAAAATTATTTAAAATGTCCAAATCGTATCCTATTTGTGATTTCAACAGTATTTCTGAAAAAATAGTTCTTTCAAAAATTATTCAGAGAAAATTGGAAGAAACAACCAAATTAATGATTGAAAATTTTGTAAAAGAAACTGGAATTGAAGATATTGTACTTTCAGGAGGCGTTGCTCAAAATGTTAAGTTAAATATGGAAATAAACAATATGGATTGTGTAAATTCGGTTTATGTACCACCTTTTCCATCTGATGAAGGTTTAAGTATTGGTTCTTGTCTATTAGCGTCCTCAGTTAAATCTAAATCGGAAAATATTAAGAATATGACTACATACTTGGGGAACGATATTCATATTTCCAATATTGAGGATTTAGAAATTAAAAATAATACCTTAGTAAATAACTTTAAAGATTTTAAAATTACCTATTTGGAAGAAAATGAAATTCCAAATAGTATTGCTAATTTATTAATAAATAATAAAATAATTTGCATTTGCAGGGGGCGAATGGAATTTGGACCTCGTGCTTTAGGGAATAGAAGCATTATAGCATTGCCAACCCGTGAAAACGCTCAAAAAATTAATAAATTACTCAATAGGTATGAGCACATGCCTTATGCACCAACTGTATTATGGGAACATGCTTCAGATTATGTTAAAAACCCATTCTATAGTCCACATATGGCATTTTTGTTTAAAAGTTACAGATTAGAATCCAATAGTCTCATGAGTGGAGTTATACACCACGATGGCACTAGCCGACCTCAAATGTTAAAAAAAGAGTATAATCCGGCCTATTATGAAATTATCAGGTCATTAGGAGATAATTTTGGGTTAAATTCTCAATCTTGTTATTCAGTGCTAAACACTAGCTTCAATTTGCACGGTGAACCTATCGTTTGTAACGTAGATGACGCTATTCGCTCTTTTGTGGGTGATGCTTTGCTACTGGGTAATGTATTAATTGAAAAGGTAAACGTATAAATTTATAAAATAATTTTAATAAATAATTTTAATAAAATATAACATATATTAAGGGATTTAAAAGTAGGGATATTATGAAAAATTCAAAAAAAGTGGTTGTATTCGATACTACTTTAAGAGATGGCGAACAAACACCATCTATATCGATAACACCGAGTAATAAATTAGAAATAGCAATGGAACTTGACAAATTAGGCGTTAATATTATTGAAGCAGGTAGTCCAATAACTTCAAAAGGCGAGAGAGAAGCAATAAAGCAAATTGTAAATCAAAAGTTAAACGCTGAAATATGTTCATTTGTTAGGTCTTTACCCTTAGATATCGATAAAGCCCTAGAATGTAACGTTGATAGCGTTCATATTGTAATCCCTACTTCTGAAATTCATATGAAATACAAAATGAAGAAATCTAAAGAAGAAATAGTTGAATCAGCTTTGAAATCCATAGAATACGCCAAAGAACACGGTTTAGTTGTGGAACTTTCTGCAGAAGATGCTACTAGAAGTGATCCTGAATTTTTGATTGAATTGTTCAAAAATGCGGAAGAATATAATATAGATAGGGCATGTATTTGCGATACTGTGGGTATCTTAACTCCTGATAAATCAAGTTTGTTGGTTAAAAAAATTGTTGAGAATATCAAAACACCTTTATCCATACATTGTCACAATGATTTCGGTATGGCTACGGCCAATACTGTGGCAGGAATAAACGCAGGTGCAAAAGAGTGCCATGTAACGGTTAACGGACTTGGTGAGCGTGCCGGAAACGCACCCATTGATGAAGTTGTTATGACACTCGATAAGTTATATGACATAAAATCTGATATTGTTCATAGTCAATTATCTAAAACATCTCGTTTAATATCCAAACTGGTAAAAGTGCCAATTCCAGCCAATAAATCTATAGTTGGTGAAAATGCGTTCTCCCATGAAGCAGGCATACACGTTGACGGATTAATTAAAAATACAAGTACTTACGAACCGATATTACCTGAAGAAGTAGGCAATAATAGAAAAATAATTCTTGGAAAACACAGTGGAAAGTCTGCTTTAAAATATAAGCTTAGTTTAATGAATATAGGCTTAAATAATAAAGAATTTAACCAGGTGTATGATAAAGTAAAAGCTTACGGTGATTTGGGGAAGTATATATCCGATATAGATTTAAAAACTATAATCAGCGAAATTAAAGGAGTAAATATTGCTAAAAAAGTTTATTTGGATGAGTTAACCGTTATATCTGGTAATAAAGTTACCCCACTTGCTTCCATTAACTTAAAATTTGCAGAGGATTATAATCCTGGAGGAATTGACTCTTTCGAGTTATCTGATTTATCCAATTCGTTTGATTTAGAAGATTCGACAAATATTCGTAAAAGGGGCGACGATAGAAAGATATCAAAGGATATAAAACTTGATAATATTAGGGAAGCTGCTTATGGGGTCGGTCCTGTCGATGCTGCAATTAATGCTGTTCGTAAGGCGTTAACTGGTGTAGCAGACATTGAACTTGAGGGTTATACTGTTAAAGCAGTTAGTAGCGGTACGGATGCACTTATTGAAGTAATTGTTAACTTAAGACGTGGAAACGAAGTAGTAGAAGTTAAAAAAGCCCATTCTGATATTATTGAAGCTTCTGTTGAAGCACTTATGGATGGAATTAATTTATTACTTTAATCTATTATTATTTTATTATTATTTTATTATTTTATTACTATTTTATTATTATTTTATTATTATTATTGTTATTATTTTTCTTTTCATTATTTTATCAGGTAATTTTCTCAAAATAAAACAACATATTTAAAAATAATCGTAAACATATTTAGATAATAATGTGAATAACTGAAATTATATCTAACAAATTAAAATCAATGAAAAAACTCGTGAAAAAATGTCCAAAATAATCTCTGTTGAAGAATATGCGCTATATATCTACGATAAAAAAGATTTAAAAACCGATAACGTAGATAATACATGTAATTTATTAAATTATGAATTAGACAATTTTGATGAAAATAATTTAAAAATAATTAAATTTAGACCTACTAATTATGATATGGATAACGAAATATGGGAATTATTCAATAAATTATATGAATTAATTGATAATGAAGAAACAGTGTATCTAAAATTATCAAACAAAGATTATTTAATTCCAATTTTAACCATTACAATATTAAGCTATTTAAAAGTTGTTAAAGACATAAAAATTGGATGTATTAGCTATTTGGATAATAAATCGGATTTAAAACCAGTGTTTGATATAACTAGTCTTGATATAATACTTTCCTGGACAAAAGCTATCGATAAATTCGTTCATAATGGTGATTCAAAAGAAATACATGAATTGGCTGAAAAAAGAGGTAATTTAATATCTAAAGCATCGCAAGGTGAAAATAGATACGGTGCCTATTTACGTAGTTTTGGAAATAACATTGAGAGATTTACGGAATATGTTCAAAGTTCACGAGGATATGAGATTGATACGTTCCAATACGATAAATTAAAGTATTATATCGAAGAAGTTAAGAATGGAAGCCCTATGCCACCTATGAAACCACTTTTAGATATGATATTGAATAAAATAGAAGATTTTAGCAGTGAAAATTTATATAATGGGTTAAATGCCGTTAAATGGTGTATTGATAACAATTTAACCCAGCAGGGATACACATTATTGCGAGAAAATATCATAAATATTGTTATTTATCAATTGGACATTGAAAATTTTACAATTGAAGATTTAAAAAATTCAAATGTTAGGGAAGCTGTTGAAGATGCTTTAATTTATAAGTTTATAATTGAACATAATTTGGAAAATAATAGAGATACTGAAGTTTATGAGTTTATTAAAGGCGATTCGGTTTATAAATTAGATGTTAAGGAAATTTCGAAGTTAATTGACTCGGAAATCTGCACTATTTATAAGAATGTTTCAGATTTGCGAAATGATATAAATCACGCAGGATATAAAATAAACCATATACAAAATTCAGAGAAATTTAAAGTTAATTTAGAAGGACATTATATTCAGTTGCTTAATTACATTTATAAAATTCAACGAAATGAATAGGGGATTTTATGGTTAGATTGTTTAGGACAGGTATGGAAAATAAAGATTTAAAAGAGGAGTATTTTAAGAGCAATAAATACTTTAAAGAAATAAAAGAAGATGAAAGAGAAATTGAAAAAGAAGATGTACGGCATATGGCAGTTAACGAGGAAGTAAAAGAATTATTCACCCATATGGTGGAAGAAGACGAGCATGACCGAAAAATGAGGGAAAGGTTAGGTATTAAAAGACCAAGTGAACAGAGTTATATCGAAAGGAATTTCGAATCTTTACTTTGGAGTTCCCGATATATCGTCATTTTAGCAGTTGTTTTTGGAACTATTAGTGCAGTATCATTATTTTTAGCAGGTTCTTACGAAGTAATTCATATAATGATAGAAGTAATGTCAGATAATGTCATAACTATTGATGAACTACATAATGGATTATTAAGTGGCATTATAGGTTCAATTGACCTTTATTTAATCGGTTTGGTTTTGCTAATATTTAGTTTTGGTATTTATGAGCTTTTTGTCTCAAAAATAGATATTGCATGGGAAGATGGTAAAGCTAAGAATATTTTAGAAGTATATAGTTTGGAAGAGCTAAAAAGTAAGATATTAAAAGTTATAATAATGGTTTTAATTGTCAGCTTATTCCAAAAAGTGCTCGTAATGGATATACTTACAACTTTCGACGTATTTTTAATGGCCATTGCCATATTAGTACTATCAATAAGCGCATATTATATTCATAAGTAAAAAGTAAAAAAATTTGAAAAAAAGATAAAATAAAATAAACTAAAAATTAAACTAATAAAAAATAATAGAATAAAAATTTAATAAATAAAAATAGTAAATAAAATAAAATTAATCTCGAATATAAAACAAATGACTCTTACAATTACAATCAGAACAGCCAAAATCTTCAATATATTCTATATTTTTATTTTTAAACATCTCTTTTGCAAAATTACATTCTTCAGGACTTTCTACGACGTAAATTTCTTTTATATTGCCAAATTCTAGCAAATAATCGATATGCCAATGATTATTCTTATCTTTAGCATCTGCAAGGTGTCTATTGACTCTATTATATAAATTTAAAGAATTTCCCATTGCCGAACCAATATAGTAATAATCTCCTTTTCTAAATTTAATTTCTTTGCCTTTTTTACCAATTTTTATTTTTTTAGGGTATTTTAAATTAATTTTTAAAACGTAAGTACCTTTTTCTTTTGGTATTTTTGTTTTAGATACTTTTTTAAAGTTTAATGTATCTAAACTATCTTTTAATGTTGCTAATTTAGAATAATGAGGGCATATTGCCTTAATTTCGTCGTAGCAGGCGTTACACTTTGGTGTTGGGCTACAAATATCTTGACCGTAAATAACTAAGCTATTATTTATTGATTTCCAATGCTCTTTTGGTAGCTTTAATCTAAGCTCTTGCTCTGTTTCCTCTGGAAAATCCGTACTTATATAATTCCACCGATTACAAATTCTATGCACATGAGTATCCACACAAATTGCGTAATTATCAAATGCTAAACTTACAACTAAATTGGCGGTTTTTCTACCCACGCCTGCCAAATTGGTTAGCTCTTCGACATCATTTGGGACTTTATTATTGTAATCATCTTTTAACTGATTAGCTAACTTTTTTAAATTCTTTGCCTTTGTCTTGTAAAATCCTGCAGGATGTACTATTTCTTCTAGTTCGTTTATATCGATGTTGATTAAATCTTCAGGCGTTTTAATTCTATCGAATAGTTTTTTTGAAACTTTTGCAGTCGTATCATCCTTAGTTCTTGCACTGATTACCGTTGATAACAATATTTTAAATGCCTTTTGATTTAAATCTTCCTTATCATGAAGTAATCTATTAACGACTGCTTCTTTTTTGGTATTTTCTTTTAAAAAATTTAAAAAAGTGATAAAATTTTTATCATATTTGTATTTTTTATTATATTCTTTATTACATTCTTTATTACATTCTTTAGTATAATCTTCAGATGTTTTTTCCATCATATCCCAAATAAAATTACTTTCTAATTAATTTTAATATGTTTATATATCTTTAAAATTCATCATTTCGTTTTTTGTACGAATTTAAACAAATTAAACCTGCGAAACTACCGGCTCCAAACCCATTATCCAAATTAACAACTGCAATACCTGGACTACAAGAATGCAACATTGTTAAAAGGGGCGTATACTTCATACCATAACCTACAGAGGTAGGTACTGCAATAACTGGCACATCCACCAATGAAGATACTACAGAGGGTAAAGCTCCCTCCATACCTGCAATAGCTATTATGCAGTCTACTTCTTTTTCAATCATTAGTTTTAATGGCTTTAAAAGTCTATGTATACCTGCAACACCTACGTCATACATTTGAATTACTTCACAATTCATCAACTCTACGGTGATTTTTGCTTCTTCCGCTACTGGTATGTCCGAAGTACCACCTGCTAATATACCTACTTTTCCCATTTTTGGTATATTCTGCATTTTTTCAGCGTAATCTTTGCGTATTAAGTAAATATACCTTGCACGTTTATTTATTATAATTTCGCAGTTTTCAAGCTCATCTTTATGCTCGTAGTGCAGGGATAATTCATTTTCTATCATTTCTTTTATTTTATCCAAATTTTCCGGATTCTTAACATCTTCTTTTTTTAATCTGGTTGCAAAAGCATAATTATTTTTTAAATACATTTTTACAAGAAAAGTAATTGTATCTTCGATATCCTTACCTTCTGCATAGATTACTTCGGGAACCCCGGTTCTATACTTCCTATTTGTGTCTAAATTAGTTATCCTTAGACCATCTGTCCCATCTAAAATATCCTCAATATAGGACAGTTTTAAAAGTTTTTCAACCTCTTTTTCCGTTATTTTACCATCTTTGTATTTTTGTAAAATATTTTTGAATTCCAAATCCATAATATCCCCATATTGAAAATTGAATAACTAATAATTAATATTTATATAATTTTGATTTTATCATGTCTTATTAGTACTTTTATCTTATTTTTAGCTTGTCTTTTTGGATTATCACTATAATTATCCCTATTTTTCATTTTGAAATAATTTAACTAATTATAAATAGTTTAAACCACAATATAATTACTATAAAAATGCTTGCTATAAATTTTAATTTTAATTTTAATTTTTATTTTATAAAGTAAACATTTGATATTCATTATTAAGGCATGAAAATATTTCAATAATAATCATATGAATAATGATAATAATATACTATGTGGTAATTATGTTAAAAAAGTATTTTAAATTAACTATACCGTTAATAATTTTGTTAGTTATTGTTGCTTTTGGAGCCAAAATATTTGGAGAATGGTCCTATAGCGATAAGTACAATGATGTTAAAGATAAAATAAACAATACTACAACCGAAGCCAACAAATACATAGATATAGCCAATAAAACCTACGAGTTATCCAAAAAAACCATGGATTCAGCAGGCGAGATGTCTAATACTGAGAATATGACTAGTGCAATAGCAAATGTTACGGATACAGTTGCTAAATCTGGCGATATTCTTAATACGGTTGATGATGAATTAAAGAGTATTGATGCTCAGATGGATAAGATGTTAGAAGTTAGCAATGCCGTTAAAGAAGGTAAAGATGTTAAATCTATAGATAATAGTTACTTAGATTCTAACGTGGATACCAATAATGATAATACGGATAGTACAACTAATTATAACACTTATGACACTAATTCAAACTACAACTACAATACTGTAGATAATGAAAATGATAATACGGGCTTATCAACTAGCAAAAGCCCTTATGCTAGTGATGAAAACAGTGTTTCAACTAGTGAAGAAGAAGTGTCCAAAATAAACGACTCTAAGGGCACCTACTATAATTACAATGAAGAAGTTGTAGAATATATTAACTTCTAAAAAATAAAATAATAAATTATTTTCTATTTTTTTAAAATAAATTATAATATTATTTATTAAAATAATAAACTAAAATAAAAATAAACTAAAATAATGTTAAAAAAATAATATTAAAAAAATAAATTTATTTATTTATTTATTTATTTATTCTTCATTTTCTTTTTCAAGCTGTTCAGCTAATTTCTTTTTTTGTCTTTTTTTATAGAGGTAGTAAGCTACAATCAATATTAGTAACCCGATTATTACTCCGAAAATCATAGTATTTGAATCTTCAGAGGTTTTGGCAGGTATGTCCACAGTGAATTCCTTGTTTATAGTGTATTCTTTGTGATAGCTATCGAAATATGTAACTTCAAGGTTTACAGGTAATTTTCCACCGGCTCCTGAATTAAAGGACCCTATTTCAAAGATACCGCTGTCGGAATCATCGCCTTCTAAATCCCCAATGTAAGCTATATATTCATCGGATAAATTTGGACTTGTCAATTTCATTACACAATAGCTTAAATCTGCTGAACCTCGATTTGCTAATGCAAAAGACAATTCATACCCTGGCGTAATTGATTTAATTTCCTCTAAGTAAACGTAAGGTTGATTATCATAAATTACATCTTTTACTTCAAGATTTATAGGCATTTTTGCAGAGTAACTTACCCCATCTTCGCCTATCCAGGTTAAAGTTGCATCTATCGGATAAACACCAGGATTTGCTTCAGGCACGGAATTTGCACTAATTTTTATATTATCGGAACTAGATGCTCTCAAAAGTCCAACGTAATGCGTTGTAGGTCCTACAATATTCACGTTTTCAGAACCTGCAAATGAAATCGAAAGATATTTTGCGTTTCCAGTACCTTTATTATGTATATTTAGAGATATTGATTTAGTTTCGGACGGTTCTATTTGACTTTCACCGTATAAGTCCATTTCAAACTTTGCTAACCCATAAATTGGTAAATAGTATGTTTTACCCATTTCCTGGGTTGATTCGTAATCATCGTCATATCTAATTGCTTTTGCATTTAAAATTATTGGATATTCCCCCGAAGGTGCATTTTCATCCACGTGTACTTTAAAATGTACCACATCAGACTCTCCTTCATTTAAATGAGATAAAGTAGCTTTTCCAATTACTGAATTTACTTGTTTAGTTTCAAAAGGGTACTTAGGTGTTAACTCGATCTCTATGTTTTTTAATTCTTTGTCGGTATTGTCATTTGTTATTTTAATCCATATATCTACATCATCCCCGGGGTGTATGATTTTAGGATTTGAAGTATTGAATGTATTGGTATCTACAGTGTATTGAGGGTTATCTACCTGTAAAGCACTGGTTGAATTTACAGACAGCAATAAAATCATTAATGAGAGTAATACAAATAATAAATTTAAATATGAATAATTCTTTGATTTATTCTTTGATTTTTCTTTGATTTTTTGAAATTTTATGTTTGTTTTTAACATACTTTCACTCAATTAAATTTTTGAAACTTTAAATTTATAATTCTATTTTACATTATTTTATTTTTAAACAATTAGTTTATTAACCTAAATTTTCTATACACTATTAATTTATGTAACATCATATATTAATATTACAATTTTATTCCTTATGAAAATTATATAAGATACATGCTTCATAATTATATATGTCGATTTAAAATACCTTAATTCAATATTAGAATTAATATTAGAATTAATATTATAATTTAATAGTGATATTTATACAGTATAGCTTGGTGGCTTTATGAAATTGAAAGATGTTATTTATTTCTCTGGGCGTAACATGATTCAAAAGAAAACCCAGAGCCTTTTAACGATTATTGGTATTGTTATCGGGATAATGGCAATTGTTAGTTTAATATCTCTCGGATATGGTGTTCAAAGCTACATACAAGATAGTATTACGAGTGTAGGAGCTAATATAGTATCCGTTTATTCTAAAGGTCTCGGAGCAACTGGTACAGTTGTTGAATTTGACAAAAATGACGTAAGAGTTGTAGAAAAAGTTCGGGGCGTAGAGTCGGTGATGTACGGCTCGCTGAAAGGGGCGAATGTGGAATTTAAGAAAGGAGAGGAACAATTTTTAACCGTTAATGGTGTTGACCCCTCTCAATATACAAGAATATATTCCGAAGCCCTAAAGTATAATTTAGAAAGTGGCAGATGGTTAAAAGATGGTGACAAATCTGTCTGTATCATAGGAAATGGAGTAGCACATGACACTTACGAGAGGGATGTTAAGGTAGGGGACAAATTGATAATATCCGACAAAAAATACAAAGTAGTTGGGATATTAGAAGAAGTAGGTGACCCTGGAGAAGCTAAAACCCTCGTAATACCTCGGGAATCAAGCGAATTATTTGATTCTGACAAATATCAATATATAATAGCTTATGTGAAAGATGTTGATGAGGTAGAACGAATAGCTGAAGATATGAGGGAAGATCTTGAAGATGAGAGAAATGAGGATGATTTTCAAGTCTATACGGCTCAAAATATTGCCGAACAAGTTTCTAACATTTTTGGAGTCTTTACAATGTTTTTAGTTGGTGTAGCGAGCATATCTTTAATTGTAGGTGCAGTGGGTATTTCTAACACCATGCACATGAGTATATTAGAACGTAGAAAAGATATAGGTATATTAAAAGCCATAGGCGCCGAAAACAGCACAATATTAAAAATATTCGTTGTAGAAGCTGGTTTCCTTGGATTGGTGGGGGGAATAGCTGGTACGATATTGGGAATTATTATTGCTAAGGTTGCAGAGTATATTGCGTCAGGTGCGGGTTATGGATATATAAAAGCCTGGATAACTCCCGAATTAATACTTAGCGTTCTTGCATTCTCATTCATTGTAGGTGTACTAAGTGGTTACTTCCCATCAAGAAGTGGTGCCAAATTAGACCCTATTCAAACATTGCGTGGAGATTAAGAATTTAAAATATATATTTTAAATAATATATAATTAAATTCGCTATTTTTTTATTTTTTTTATTTTCAATCAAAACATATTAAATGTATTAAATTCAAAATAATATATGCGATAAATGTAATTAGAGTATAAAATTTTAAAGTATTTTAAAGTGGGATTATGGAAAGCGATACGCTAGCAAAAGAAACTAATGAAGAGCAGAGTTTAAAAAATAACTTTGACAATAATAAGCACGATGGCGAATTATATACTGAAAGAGAATATTGCAAAAAAATATTAGATGTTTCATACAACCCCTATGAAGGCTTCCATCCTGCTACTGAAAAAGATGATGAAGGGAAAAAAGTTTTTATTGATGCCAAAAAAATCTGCAGAATATTTGGTACAGACGTTAAAACAAAAGTTCTGGAGGATGTTAATCTTAAGATATATGAAAAAGAGTTTGTAATGATATTAGGACCTAGTGGGTGTGGTAAAACAACTCTAATGAACATATTGGGATTATTAGATACGCCTTCTTCGGGGAAATTGTCTATTAGCGGTAAATTAACTCTGAATATGACAGAGAGTGAAAGAGCCGTATTTAGACGTAAAATAGGCGGTTTCATATTTCAACAGTTCCATTTAATAAACACTTTGACAGCTTTACAGAATGTCGAGTTACCGATGGTCTTGGATAATTTGGAAACGGAACCAAGAACGCAAAGAGCTATGAAACTATTAAATTTAGTAGGTTTAAAAGGAAAAGAACATAATAGGCCGTCTCAATTATCCGGCGGACAACAACAAAGAGTTGCGATAGCTAGGGCGTTATCTAATAAACCAAAAATATTATTTGCCGATGAACCTACGGGTAATTTAGATAGTGTAAGTGGTAAACAAGTTATGAAGCTTATAAAAGAGTTACACGACCAAGGTATAACTATTATTATGGTTACACACGACAGTACGCTTTTAAAATATGCCACAAAAGTTATTAGAATGAAAGATGGACGAATAGAACAATTATTACAGAGAGACGATTAAAAAAATAAAAAATATGCTAATTATAATAAAAAGATAAAAAAATAAAAATAAAAAATATATGCTAGAATATAAAATAAAAAATATAATTTATTTTAATTTAAATTTTTAGTTTTTTAACATGTAAGGTCATTGTGTTCTACAGATAAGTAGAGCTGTCCTTTAGGTTTGTTGTTTACGAAATCACCGATGTATTTGTAGTATGTACCTTTTACTGGTGTTCCTTCGTCTTTTTTAGTTAATTTAATAACTGGGTCTTCAACAATTCCTTCGTATTCAAAAGATGGCAATTTGGATTTTAAAGGGCCATTTATTACAATAGCTCCTTTTAACATTTCCCCGCCTGCTCTTCCTTCAACTTCTCCGTTAATCATAATAATTCCACCGTTTTGGTGAACACCTGGCATGATTTTACAATTTCCATTTACTATGATTAAACCTTTTTTCATGTATTCACCGATTTCGGTTCCTACATTTCCGTTGATGGTAATTTTACCGCCACTCATTCCTCTCCAATCTCCCCTGTAAGCTGAACCTACGTAATCTTTTGCATCACCGTTGATTATAACCTCTCCACCTTTCAAGTTTTGAGCAACCCAACATTCTGCATTACCGTTTACAGTAACTTTACCGCTTTTCATTTCAGCTCCCACATACATTCCAGCGTCACCGTTTACAACGATTTCTCCGCCTTCCATTTTTTCGCCGATTCTCTTTAATTTCATTGAAGAACCATTGATTGTAACTTTTGGAGTGATTATAGCGTCATTTTCCTCGATATTTAGATTAAATAATTCTTCTACGGAAATTTTTTTATTTCCTTGAGGTAATTCAATCTTTTTGATTTCTTCAGCACTCATTTCCTGGAGTTTAACAGGTAATAAACTGTCTAATTCTACAGGTACGTCAATATCTTTTTTAACCGTAAATACAATTTCTTTCATTATCTCACCCGTTATTTGGTGATTATTTAATAATTTGAATATATTTTTAATATATTTTGAATATTAATAATCGCATTATTGGTATTGTAATATTACAATTATTATTTGAGTTATTTAGTTGATTTTTAATTTTTAATTTTTAAGCTTTAATCATTAATTTTTAGTTATTTATTTTATATTATTAAAAAAATTAAATTAGAAATTTCTAATAATTTTTAATTTCAATTTCAATTATTTTATTTGATTTCTGTAGCATCGATGTTTATAGGTTCCCATTGGTTAGCGTAAGCTTCTTGAACTGGGTAGTTTTCGATGTTAACTGAGTAGTATTTCTTAAATCTTGGCTCTAAATCTTTCATCAATTCAGCTTCTAATTCTTCGTTTATTTTAGCATCTACGTAGATTGTATTACCGAATACTTCCTTAACAACGTTTCCGTCTTTAACCACTATGTCACCGTCTTTAAATACGTAATTTGCTTCAAGGAACGCTTTTTCAATCTTTTTACCGTTTTTCTCTTCTGGATCAATGTCATAGATTGCTAAGTCTGCTCTTGCACCTAAACCTAAGTGTCCTCTATCGTCACTTAAACCGAGTACTTTTGAAGTGTTAGCTCTTGTAATTTTAGCTATTTCGTACATGGTGTACTCTCTATCTGTATCGGTTATGTGGCTTTTTTGAGCTGCCCATTTGTGAACTCTATTTTCAATCCAGTCTTTTCTGTATTGTTCACTGATTAACCAAGCGATAACTCTTGGGTATCTGATGAATGGTCCTGCGTTAGGGTGGTCAGTTGTTAAAATAACTTTATCGGAATTAGCATGTAAGAATAAATCTAAACCGATAGCCCATTGTAATGAGTAAACAGGTCCTTTTGGTGAGTAGATGAAAGGAACTACCCCGGAACCGGTTTCGAGCTCAACGTCACAGTTTGCCCATTTTAAACCATTGGTCATGTGTAAATCGTATTCCATTGGCCCGTCTGCAGTCATTGTGGTTGTTTCGTCGAGTGTAATTTGACCGATATCGACCATTAAGTGGTCGTGCTTATTTACGTATTCAGCTACTTCTACACCTTTACTTACACAGTCTTTCCAGCTTGTACCGCCGTAAGAGTGGAATTGTACGTGTGTATTGTAGTAAACGGTATCTCTTTTACCATGTTTAGGTTTTGCTTTGATATCTTTTACACAGTCCATTGTATCGAGTGTAGTTTCCCAGTTTCCAGGGTGACCTAAGTTATTAGGGTGCACGTGGATTGAGTGAGGAAGACCTAACATCTCGTTTACTTGTGCCAAACCTCTTACAACGTCTCTTGGTGTGATTCCAAAGTAAGGGATTTCGTCATCTAAACCGTGAACGTTTTTACCCCAACCCCAAGCTTCAGTTCCTCCAGGGTTAACGATTTTAATTGCAAATCCTCTTGTAGCTTTTAAAAGCCAAGCTACATAAGCAGCACACATGTTTAAATCGCCGTTTTTTAAGTATTCTAAAACCATCCAGTTGTTACCGAATAAGGGCATAGCTGCTTTATCAATTTGAGGTAAGTCTACAAACTCTTCGTGGGTGTGTCTTGCAATTAAAGGTGGCATAGCTGCTTCAATAACTGTTGTGTAACCCATACCGGAGTATTGGTAGCCTGTTTTGTAAGTTGAAGGTACTGAGAATCCGGAACCTTTTCTTAAGCCTTCTTTTTGCCATACGTCTTTTTTACTGTCTTCAGGTCTTAATGTCCTACCCGTATTTACCTTAGCTCCTGCAATGTGACTGTGTGAGTCGACACCACCAGGCATTACGATTTTATTACTTGCATCAAGTACAGTAGCATTGTTGGAAACTTTTTCCACAATTCTACCATCTTTAACGCAGATATCCATTTTTTCGCCATCTACTTTATTTGTAGGGTCGTATACGGTACCATTTTTAATAATGTATTCCATGAAATCACCCTTGAATATTTTTATAATATTCAAATTTATTGTATTTATTGTATTTCTTAATATTTTGAATATTTTGAATATTTTGATTATGGATGTAATTAATAATTTAAGGTCATTTAGTTGATATTTTTTTGAATTGTTTGATTTTTATGATCAATTAATGATATGTTAATTTTTATAAAACTTTTTAATGAAACTAATGGGGTTTACCATACTAATTTATCAAATAACTATTAAATAACTATTAAATAACTATTAAATAATTATCAAAATTTATTCGATGTATGCTTGTCTCATTAATTCGGTCATCATTAAAACTTTTTTATCGGTTTTTTCAACATCTACTGCAATAGGTCCTTTGAATGATGGCATAGCAGTACTTTCCGTATCTGGGAGTACAATCCTGTTTGCCCATGGCCCCATTGGTATAAATATCATTCCTGCAGGGGCTTCTTCTTTGGTTGTCATTACACTTACTACGACGTCACCGTATTCTGAGGTAACTTCGATATTGTCACCATCTCTAACGCCCAATTTTAGCATATCGCTACCGTTCATGTAACAAACTGCCGCAGCATTTTTATAAAGTTCTAAATTTTTGCCTGCTTCTATGGCTTCACCTTGCCATATGGTTCTACCCGTATTTAGCATGAATTTCATATCATCACCTATTCGGCTAATAACCGTTACTTATTAACCAAATTATTTTATGATTAGTATCTTATGAGTATTTTAAGCTTAAATCTTAATTAATAAAATTTTAGTTGATTATATTTCTTTTTTGACATTTTAAAGGATTATGAAATAGGATAATAATTAATTTATGAATTACACCGCTATACTTCAAAAATTAAATTTTTATTTTATTTATTTTAATTATTCATTCGATTTATTTTAATTATTTATTTTAAGTAATTATCTGAATTACTTATTTTTTGATAATTTCAAGTTCTATTGCATCAACGGGGCAAGCTTCAATACAAGCACCGCAACCACCGCATAACTCAGGTTTTAAAACGGTTACTACCCCATTTTCAATTCTCATTATCAATTTTTCGTCACTACTTGGACCTTTGCCACCGAATACATCAGCGTCTTGTGCGTTTACAGGGCAAGCTACAACACAGTTTCCGCAACCGTGGCATCTTTCAGGGTACACTTTAAGACTGTACATTTAATCACCTTTATGTATTACGTATAATTGTTAGGGCGTATGATTACTCATACTTTTTTTATTCTCTTAAATCTAAATAATTAAACAAATTAGTTTAACAGATTAGTTTAACAAATTATTTTAATAATTTTGAGAATGCTTTTTCCCAAGCTGGTGCTTTTGCATCAGTCATGTTTATTTTTGTTCTCTTAACATCCAATGCACTTACTGGACAAGCGTGTGTACAAGCTCCACATAAAACACATACATCTTGGTTAACTTCAACTCTTGGAGGAATTTCTCCTTGCTTTTCTGATTTAGGGAATACTAATGCGTTACATGGACATACTGAAATACATGCACCACAAGCGTTACAAGCTTTTTCGTTAACGATTAATTCTCCTTCGAAAGGCTTTTGAACTTCGATAGCGTCTTTTGGACAGATGTTAGCACACCATCCGCAGGTTACACATACTTCTTTATCAATGGTTGTTTGTCCTTTGATTTCTTTGTAGAGTTCTGGTTTTGGAATTCTGTTTGCTAATGGACACTTGTAACAGATTGCTTCAATAGCATTGTGTGGACAAGCTTTTTCACATACTTTACAGTATACACAAGCATCAGTATCTACAACGATGTCTTTGTATGGTTTTAAGGTTTTTGAGTTTAAATCGTTTGGTATTAATTCGATAGCGTCTGCAGGACAGTATTCTGCACAGATACCACATAATACACACTTGTCATTAAAGCTAATTTCACCTAAAACGAGTGTTTTTCTTTCAGGAAGTTCTCTTTCAACTTCGATAGCACATTGTGGACATACGATTTCACATTGTTCACACAATACACACTTGTCTTGGTTTAATTCAATGTCTCTTTTTATTTTTGGGTATTGTTCCATTTCTTTGATTGATTTGCCGTTGATTGACAAGTTCATTGCATCAAATGGACAAGCACAAGCACACATACCACATAATACACATTTTTCGGAGATATCTAATTTATCCGCTTCGATGTCTCCCTTGAAGATAGCACCTAAAGGTCCCATATCTATAGCTTTTGTTGGGCAAATTTCGCTACAAATTCCGCAACCAACACAAACACAATCTTCCCATTTTAAGATTCTGCTTTCAACGCCCTCTCTTTTAATTTGGATGACGCCGTCATTTTGGTCTTTAATAACATTTTTCATTATATGCCTCCATCCATATGTATAATTACAACGAATAAGTATTATGACTTGCTAACTAACGGTATTTTATGTATATTTAGCTAAGTTATCATAATAAAAATATTAAAATTGTATTTTGTGGGTTATATAATAGTAAATATATTTTATTGATATTCGGATATTGGTATTTCATTGATATTTCATTGATATTTGATGTCATAAAAAATATTAATAATGCAAATTTTAAAAATATATTAATTTACCGTAGTAATATCGGTCAACAGTTAAATTATATCCATAAATTTATATATTTCTATATAGTTCATTTAAATTTTAATTCATATAATAATTTTATAATAATTTTATAATAATTTTATAATAATTTTATAATAATATTTATGAATTATTTTGGTTTTAATCTTTACGATTAATAGTTAGGTATCTACAATCTTACAACATATTTGCTATAATTGATACAAATTATATATCAAGTCAAATCAATCACGAATGACACGACTATTCAAAATCTTGGGAAATTAACTCAAATTTTGGTTCTCCCGTACTTTTGAACCGTATTGCTGAAACAGGGCACTCATCAATACAATAGCCACATAAAACGCATGCTTCGTGGTCTATAGAAATACCGATATTATCGTTAGTGCTTACTGCGTCATAAGGACACTCTAAACACTTTCCACAACCTATGCAAGCATTTGATTTGTAGATAATAGCAATATTGTACAAAGAATTGATTAATTTCTTAGTAAGTTGTTTATTATCACTCAATGAACTTATTATGGGTATGCTTAACTCCATTGGTAATTTAACAATCTTTTCAGAAACTTCAATTACTTTCCTGGAGGGATACCTACCATGCAAATAATGGGAAACGATTGAGCGATCCATATCAAGATAGTCGGCAATTTCACGTTGTAATTTACCTTCTTTTCTTAAATTTAGAGCTACTATCGCTTTAATCCCTGACAATATATGTTCTGGCATACTTTCATCTCGTGTGAGTCATATACATATAGTACCGTACACTATATAAATAATTCTTCTAAATTCAAGTCGAAAACTATATATATTAGTATGAGTTAGGCTAACATATTTTTTAAGAGAACTTAAAAATAAAATTTTTGAAAGAAAAAGATTTCGAGAGTTTTAATGAAATTTAAGAGTGATTAACGCGTATTATAATGTTAATGTATACTAGTTACATCAATCGATAAAACTGTAAGTAAATTTTGTAAAATTTTACGAAAATTTTGGTAAACTTAATAAAAAAAATATAATTTTAAGTATATGTGAGTTAACCTAACATAAAAAATAATTATAAAAATTATAGAAAGGGGGATTTGTGGTTATAATTACATGTTTTCTAATAAATCAGGGAGTTCCGAAAGGCTATTTATTGAATAATCGGCACTAGTTTCTTTTATATCGCTGTATTTACCCTGGTATATTCTAACGGTTTTCATACCTAAGGATTTAGCAGGTATTATGTCCCTATCTTCCCTATCTCCAATGTAAACAACTTCTTCAGGTTTTAAATTCATTTTAGATAGTCCATGTTCAAAAAATTCAGGATAGGGTTTTCCAAGTCCGAATTCCTCTGAAGTTATAACTTCATCAAAAAATGGGCAGATTGACAATCTTATTAATTTTTCCCATTGTTTTAATGTGACTCCATCAGTTAATATCCCTAATTTTAAACCTTTGCTCTTTAATTTAATTAAAGAACTTATTGTATCAGGGAATGGTCTTAATAATGAAAACTTAACATTGTGGTACGTTATAATTCCCGTAGCAATTATTTTTGGGTCATGGTCTCCTTTTAAAGCCTTTACCAAATCGTTGAAGTGCATACTATAGTTAGAACCTTTTTGTAAGATTATACGATTAAGAACTTTTTCAGCTTCTTCTTCTGAATTATGCAATCCTGCGTCCACCATTGCTTTTAAAGCTTCTTTCCGTGCCCTTCGAGCGAATTCTGAAGAGTTATACAGCGTGTCGTCAAGGTCAAATAATACACCTTTTATCACATTTTCACCAAGGCATCAGATTTTTATTTTATTTGTTTTAGTATTGTAATTTAGTATTTTTTACTTATTTTTTTACTTATTTTTTTACTTATTTTTTTACTTATTTTTTTACTTATTTTTTTACTTATTTTATTTAATTTTATTTAATTTTATTTTTTATTTTAGTTTTTCTTCTTTACTTATTATTTTTAATATTATTAATTTTATTTCCTTTTTATTATTGGGTAGTTTTAACCTTATTCTGTACCATCTTAAAAATACCTACAAAGTCATCTTCGGTACTAATTGGAACTACAATTAATCCTAAATCTTTGTGTCTTTCAACCCATTCATCGTCGTAAGCCGGTACATCAATCTTAACTGGCTCATCTAATGGATTTCCAACTATAACATTTTGATAAGGGAAAGCTTCTGCCTCGCCCTCTTCATAAGGTTGTACTGTTTCTCTAATGTAGCCCCCTAAGGACATTGTTAATTTGGGCAATAATACCATTTTAGGCATTTTTCCACCTTCTAAGCTATTATTAAGTCACTTGAGTTAACTTTTTTATGAGATTACAATTTAGATAATTATGAATATGTAATTATGAATATATAAAATACAAAATATAATAATAAGTATAAACTATGATTATACAATAATTATACAATGATTATCTATATTATCTAACATTAATATAGTGGTAATTTATATTTTTATATAATATTTATAGATTTAGGTAATTCATTTTAAGAAAAATAAAAAATAACAAAATAATTAAAAAATAGTAAAATTATTAGAATTATTAGAATTATTAGAATTGTTAAAAGTATTAGAATTATTAAGACTATTATTGGCGTTACTAAAACTATTTAAAAAGGTGAATTTATGAATATTTTAATATTATTGGGCTGTCCGGAGCCTCCCTTATTAATCCCTTCATTCATGTTCTTATTAAATTTACTCAAAAGCAAGGGACATCAAGTTTATGTTGCAGGAAATCCCTCTGCATTAAAATTAATTGAATCTGCAGACCCTGAACATCACTACCTCAAAGGTGTAGGTTTTCAACCTATTGATAATGGTTTAAAGGACAAATTTGACGTAGACTACATATTTGGATTAACACATAATGATGCAGGTATTAACTATATAGTAACCTATAAAATGGTTTATAATAAAGAAACGTCAGCGTTAATATTCGGTACTGGAGAATTGGGCGGATTAACCCAAATTTTAGATGAAAATGGCATTGAAAATAAGTCTATACGTGCGTTCCATAATCCAACGCCTATCAATGTTATGTTAAAAAGAATATTTAAAGAATTTTAAAAAAATAAAAATTAATAAATAAAAATTAATAAATAAAATAATAATTTATTTAATATTTATTTAATATTTATTTAATAATTCTAAATTAGTTTTTTTCTAATTTTATTTCGTAATCGTGGATTACAGGGTTTGCTAATAATTTATTGCACATTTCAGTTAATCTTTCCATTGCTTTTTCTTCATTTTCTGCTTCAAACTCTAATTCAATACTTTTGAATGATTTAACATCGCTTACTTCATTAAAACCTAAAAAGTTTAATGCTTTTAATATTGTTTGTCCTTCAGGGTTTAAAACGCCTTTTTTTAACTTAACAGTAATTTCAGCTTTATACAAAGTATCACCTTTATTATTAATATGTTTCTTTTTTTTCTTTTTTCTTTTTTTCTTTTCTTTTTACGAAAGTATATCAAATTATAGGGTATTTATTCTAAATATTAGTATATTATTCTAATAAACCCATTCTTTTAGCAACTATTTCGTATTTTTCGAGAACATTTCCTAAATCTTTTCTAAATACGTCTTTATCCATTACATCGTTTGTTTCCTTGTCCCATAATCTCATTGTATCAGGGCTTATTTCATCAGCTACAACTAATTTACCGTCGTTTGTAAGGCCGATTTCAATTTTATAGTCTACTAATTTAATACCAATGTTATCGAAGTATTTAACTAAAACGTCATTTACTTTTAAACCGATTTCTTTAATTTCATTTAATTGCTCGAGTGTAGCAATTTCGAGAGCTAAAGCGATATCGTAGTTTAACATAGGGTCGCCGTATTCGTCATTTTTATAGTCAAATTGAACTATTGGGGTTTTTAATTCTTTTCCTTCTTCGAATGGGTATTTTCTGCATAAACTACCTGCGGTTATGTTTCTAACGATTACTTCGATAGGTACGATTTTAACACTTTTTGCGATTGTAGTTGTAGGCTCAATGTATTCGATGAAATGTGTTGGAATTCCTGCTTTTTCGAGTACTCTGAATAATTCTGCTGAAATTAAAGCGTTTAAATATCCTTTTCCGCTTTTTACATCGTGTTTTGCACCATTTCCTGCAGTTATGTCATCCCTGAATTCAACTAAAACGGTTTCGTTGTCAATTTCGTAAATGGATTTAGCTTTTCCTGTGTATAATGGTTGTTTTGATTTTATTTGCTCTAAATCGTAAGATGTCATTTTGTCACCAGCATATTTTAATTATTATTATTATTATTATTATTATTTGTATTATTTGTATTATAATTTGTATTATTTCTGTACTGTTTTTGTATTATAATTTGGTATGTAATGTAAGTTATAATATGGTATCCATTTTTAATATTTAAACCTAATTAAGAATAATAAAAATAATTATCAATGAATACCCATAGTTAAAATATTGATAGGGATTTATATTCCCGTACCTACCCCTAAATAAATCTGATGGTTTATAGCTCGCCGACTACATTGTCAATGAGCGGTCAGTATTTAAAACTCTGAAAGAATTATTTAATAAGCAAATCGTAAGATTTACCATTATGCGAATCGCCCAGAAGCAGTTGGGCAAGTTGGGCATTAAGCGTAATTAAATAATATATATTTATTTACTCTCTGCCGTCCGCCCATCGACAACATAATGTTGGCGAGATATAAACCGCTAGGTTTATTTAAAGGCAGTTGGGCATTAAGATATAAATTTATATATTATGAATTATTAGTTAAAATGTACTTAGATTATATAATCTTATTATTGATTTTAAATCATTAAACTTTGAATAATTAAAAGGCATTAAGGTGTTATTATGGAAAACGTTGTTATAACCGTTATTGGATTGGACAAACCAGGGATTGTTGCAGGAATTACAAAAATTATTGCAGATAGTAACTCAAACATTGTGGATATAAAACAAACTATCATGCAAGATTTATTTACAATGATTATGATGATTGATATTGAAAGCTCAAACAAACAATTGTCAGAACTTAAAGAAGAATTAGAAAAATTAGGTGCTGAAATTAACGTTAAAATTACCGTTCAACACGAAAATATATTTAAATACATGCACAGACTTTAAATAACTTTTTTTCTCATTTTTAAGTATTTTTTTATTTCTATTTTTATTTCTATTTTTATTTTTTATTTTTACATATTATTTTATTCGTATTATTATCTCTTTTATTTGAATTTTTAGTAGTATTATTTTAATTTTAATAACCCGTATATTTTAATATAAATTATATATAATATGATAAAATATGATAAATATGATAATTAAGAATTAATATAATCAATAATAAAATAAACCGGGCGATTTTATGATATGGAACAAAACCATCGAATGTAGGGATAGGGAAGAAATGCGAGAATTACAAAGTAAAAGACTTTGTGAAACTGTTAATCGTGTGTACTACAATGTGCCATTTTACAGAAATAAAATGCAAGAATTGGGCGTTTACCCTGAAGATATTGAAGGTATAGACGATATAGTAAAATTACCATTCACTACAAAACAGGATTTAAGAGACAACTACCCATTCGGGATATTTGCGAGTCCTATGGAAGATATAGTGAGAGTTCACGCATCTTCCGGTACTACAGGTAAGCCTACCGTAGTTGGATACACTCGTAGAGATATTACTATTTGGTCAGAAATTGTGGCAAGAACATTGAATTTTGCAGGTGTTTCTAAAGACGACTTCATACAAATTGCATACGGATACGGTCTTTTTACGGGCGGATTAGGTTTACACTATGGTGGTGAAAGACTTGGAGCTACTGTTGTACCAATATCTGGTGGAAACACAGAAAAACAAATACAACTAATGCAAGACTTTAAAACCAGTGTAATTGCATGTACTCCGTCTTACGCCCTATATTTAGCTGAAGCTATGCAAGAACGTGGCGTTGACCCTAAAAGCTTAAATTTAAAAGTGGGTATTTTTGGAGCTGAACCTTGGACTGAAGCTATGCGTGAAAATATTGAGGAAAGCTTTGGTATTAAGGCATACGATATATATGGTTTAAGCGAAATTATGGGTCCAGGTGTGGCTTGTGAATGTGAAGCTAAAGCTGGTTTACACATTAATGAAGACCACTTCATACCAGAAGTTATTGACCCCAATACACTTGAACAACTCCCTGAAGGTCAAAAAGGTGAGTTAGTATTTACAACTGTTACAAAAGAAGGTTTACCACTCTTAAGGTATAGAACTAGGGACTTAACAAGTCTTAATTATGAAAAATGTGAATGTGGTAGGACATTAGTAAGAATGAACAAATGTACCGGTAGAAGTGACGATATGCTCATTATTAGGGGTGTTAATGTATTCCCATCACAAATTGAGAGCGCTTTGCTTAAAATTAACGAAGTTTTACCCCACTACATGCTTGAGGTCGATAGAATCAACAACTTGGACGTTTTAAGCGTACTCGTTGAAGTTGACCCTGCATTCTTCTCAGATAAAATTAAGGAACTTGAAAAATTAAATAAAAGAATTAAAAAAGCAATTGTAGATGTAATTGGAATCAATGTAAACGTAAAATTGGTAGAACCTAAAACACTTGGTAGAACAGAAGGAAAATCAAAAAGAGTAGTTGATAAAAGAATTATTCAGTAAATAATTAGTTATTACTTATCTACTAGTTAATTATTAGTTAATTACTAGTTATTTAATTATTTACTAATTATTTAATTATTTACTAATTATTTATTTTTTCAAGAATTATGCCATGATATAATTGAATATAAATCGAATATTGCATATACTAAAAAATATAAAATAAAATTAGGTAAAAATATAATTAAATAGCAAAATATATTAAATTATACTAATAAAATATTAAATAATTACTTAATGGTGAGTTTTATGATTGCTAAACAATTGTCTGTATTTTTAGAAAATAAATCCGGTAGATTATACGAAGTTATGGAAATTTTGGAAAAAGAAAATATTAATATAGTAGCTTTAAGCGTTGCAGATACTACAGAGTACGGAATATTAAGAATGGTAGTTTCAGACCCTGAAAAAGCTTTAAAAGCACTCAAAGACAATTTATTTTCAGTTGGTTTAACAGATATTGTTTGCATCTGCATACCTAATGAAGTTGGTTCTTTTTCAAAAGCTTCCAAGTATCTTTCTGAAGAAGAAATTAGCATTGAATATATGTATGCTTTTGCATTAAATGACAAAGCTTTAGCCGTTTTAAGAACTGAAAACAACGAAAAATGTATTGAAGTGCTTACTAGCAAAGGAATAGAAGTTGTAAGTGCAGATAGGTTGAAAAAAATCTAATTTGGAATTAGGCTTTTATTATTTTATTAATTTATTTTTTACTTTTTTTATTATTTTATTAATTTATTATTTATCCTTATTTCTTAAGTCTATTTTAATCAATATAATTTAATTTTAATAATCATATGTATATAGTTTATATTGCTATAGTATTAAATATGATATAAAATAATTATTTGAACTTACAGTTTATTAAATTACAAATATTGATTAATTTTACAGATTATAATTTCAAGTTATAATTTCAAGTTATAATTTCAAGTTATAATTTCGGATTATAAAATAATAATAATAATAATAATAATTATGCGTGATAATAATGTTACAAGAAATCAAAGCACTAATTGCGTTTATGACAAAAATACCTGTAGCAAATGTAACGTGCGGTTTTGAAGACATGGCCAAATATTTTTGGTTTATGCCACTTATCGGTACATTAATAGGGCTTTTTGGAGCTTTAATAGCTTATGGACTTTACAGTATTGAATTTTCCGCTCCGTTACTTGCAGGTATTATCGTACTTTGTACACTTTTATATATGCAAGGATTCCACCATGTTGATGGATTGGGCGATTACGGAGACGCTTGGATGGTAATGGGGAATAAAAGGAAAAAATTAGAAGTAATGAAAGATGTAAACATTGGTATTGGCGGAATAATGTTTTTATTATTTGTTGAATTTGCGTCAGTATTTGCACTAGCACATTTATACGGTAATGTTTCAATTTTTGAGTTTATGAAATATGTCATACTTGTAGAAACTTGCTCGAGACTTGTATTGTTAGCTTGTGCTACTTGTGGTATTCCTGCTACAGAGGGTACTGGACGGTATTTAGTTAAAAAATCTAACGAAATGTTCTTATTAATTGGAATATTGACCCCTTTATTGATTGGTTACTTGTTGGGCGTATTTAAAATAGCCATTATGCTTGCGACAATCTCCGCATTCTTTGGAATGTATTTTGCTTGGAAATCAAACAAAACGATGGGATGTGTTACAGGCGATATATTGGGAGCTTCTGCGGAAATGGGTAGAGCTTTACTTTTAGTTTTAATTATAGCTTTAGCCCCTGCGGTAAAATATGGTATACTCAACATATAATTACTAATTATGGATTTATTGAGTAAATTTATATATTTTAAAAGAATATAAACTAAATAATAAACTAATACTAAATTAATAATAAATTAATAATATATTACTTAAAAAATTATCTTAGTGGTAGTATGTCAAAAATAATTGAAAATGGCGTAATTGAAAAAAGAAAAATGGAATTAATAGGTTTAGAAATCCCCTTGATTAAAGGTGGCGAAGATTTAGCAGAAATTATCGCAGAATATCCCTTAGAAAATAACGATATAATTGTAATTGCTGAAACAGTTGTTGCAAAATCTGAAAACAATGTTATAAATAAAAAAGACGTTGTAGTATCTGAAATAGCAAAAGAAATTGCCAAAAAACTTGAAAAAGACCCTGAAGTAGTTCAAATTATATTAAATGAGGCAAATGAAATTGTAAAGTTAGGGGATAAGTTTATAATAACGGAAACTAAACACGGCTTTGTTTGTGCAAACAGTGGTGTAGATGAAAGTAATTCTAAAGACTTAGTTAAGCCACTCCCTCAAAACCCGGACCTTAGTGCTGAAAAGATAAGGGAAAGAATTAAAGAGTTAACGAACTTAGATGTTGGCGTTATTATTAATGATAGCATGGGTAGGCCATTTAGAAACGGTTCTTGTGGTGTTGCAATTGGCGTAAGTGGTATCTGTGCATTATGGGATAGGAAAGGTGAAAAGGACCTATTTGGTCGTGAGTTAAAAACCACTGAAGTGGGAATTGCTGACGAGTTAGCTGCAGCTGCTTCTGTTATCATGGGACAATCTAATGAAGGAATACCTGTAGTTATTGTTAAAAATGCACCTATTCCATTACAAAAAGGTACGGGAAAAGATTTAATTAGAAAAAAAGAATTTGACGTATTTAGATAATTTATTGATGAAATAAATAATTATTTTTTTATTTTTATCTTTATTTCTATTTTTTATTTATTTCTATTTTTTATTTATTTTTTATATTTTTAATTTTAGATACTAGATATTTTTTATAGCTAGTAAATTTAAAATATATAGTTTATATATTATTGAAGATATTAGTATGTTATAAATTAAGTATATACTATTTATGCACTAAATATGCGCTAACTATATGGTATGTATATTAAATTAAATTATAATTTTATCGATTATCGTGATTAACATGTCAAAAAACGAAAATAACCCCGAATTAAAAAATAATAACGGAAATGCCAAGAAAAAAGTTGCACTAACTGCAGGTACTTTTGATTTACTGCACCCTGGACACTTTAACACACTTGACTTTGCCAAAAAACACGCGGATGAATTAGTCGTTGTACTTGCTAGAGACGAAACTGTTAAACGTATTAAAGGAAGAAAACCAGTTATTCCTGAAGAACAACGAAAAATGATGATAGAAACACTTAAACCAGTTGACAGAGCCATATTGGGTAGTTTAACAGATAAATTAGAACCTATATTAAATATAAAACCCGATATAATTGTATTAGGTCCTGATCAAACTACATATCAGCTTGAGGAATTGAAAAGCCAACTTTTAGAAAGGGGCTTTGAAACTGAAATAATCAAAGTTGAAGAATATGTAGAATGTCCTTTCCATAGTTCTTATGACATACTAAAGGAAATTGTCAAAAGATGGTGTAACAAGGAAATTGAATTAAAATAAGCATTAATATTGTGCTTAAAATAGTGACTTTATTTAACTAAATAAGCTCGACGATAAATCATAATAAAAACTAATTTATATAATAAGGTAAATATAATTAATCGGGCTGATTGACATAATGTAAATTCCATATGAATAATAAATAGATATAAATTGAATAAACTACTAAATATCCTAAATAATTAGGATAATTACTTATCGTCACATAAATCCAAACGATATTTAATATTTATTACTATTTCGGGACAATTAAATATCTACTAATAGTTACATTCATCTATTAGTAAGTGTATATCATACAACTCTTTAAATATGATAATGACATTAATAATAATTTAGACAAGTTTTATATTTACAATGGAATGTGTGTGCAATGATGAGTGCCGACTTCGCGGAGAGCTAAGCTCGATGAAGACAACGGGGACGACTGAGCACATCTTTTTATTGATTTAACGAACTTAAACACTGCTATTTTAAAAAGATTAAACATTATTAAATCTAAAAAGTTTTAAAAATTTAAAAGTTTAAAAGTTTAAAAGTTTAACATTTGTATATTTAAATCTAAAAATAAATAAATCAATGATTAAAAAATTAGAGTAAGATAAATAAAATTTAAAAAAAGAGTTAAATATTATAATTTATTTTTTATCAATTCCTTCTTCACATAATGATTTTAAGTAGTCTTTAAATCCCGGTATTTTTTCGAGTCCTAATTCAACATTAGCTTCTAACCAGCCTTTAATATCTCCGATATCATATCTTTTGTAGTTTAATTCGATTCCTATAATTTTTTCTTCATTTAAGAGTGTTTTCATTGCGTCGGTTAGCTGAATTTCGTTTCCACGCCCTGGTTTGGTATTTTTAATATGTTCAAATATCTTTGGAGATAATAAATAAGCTCCGGTGATAATTAAGTTTGATGGAGCTTCTGAAACTGGCGGTTTTTCTACCAAATCATCAATGTCATAAACACCTTCTTCGATTTGTTTGCCTGCTATGACCCCATATTTTGAAACATCTTCCTCAGGTACTCTCTCAAGTGCAATTACTGAGCAACCATATTTTTCGTGTGCATTCATTAATTCCTTTGCAACATTTTTAGAGTATATTGTGTCCCCCACCATTAAAATAGAGTACTCGCCACCGACAAATTCACTACCGCAACCAATTGCGTGCCCCAATCCTAGTTGTTTCCCTTGTCTTGTGTAATATATTGTCGCTAAATTGTTAATATCACTTATTGCTTTTAAAGCATCACATTTTGCATCCTTCTTCAAACGTTCTTCGAGTTCGAAATTTTTATCAAAATGGTTTTCGATTGCATATTTTCCTTTTCCAGTAACAATCATAACATCTGAGATACCTGCTTCTGCTAAATCCTCGATTACATATTGAATTATGGGTTTACCCAATACGGGGAGCATTTCCTTAGGTTGCGCCTTTGTAATTGGTAATAGTCTTGTACCAAAACCTGCTGCCGGAATTATTGCTTTTTTAACCATTTTTTCCCTCTTTTCTCGTCGCTTTATGTGTCTTGTATAGATTCTTGTATAGCTGTATCTATAATTTATAGTTATATCATGATCATATAATAATTATATAATAATTATATTTTTAGTTATTTTGATATATGTCATTTACAGCAATATAGGTTATTTATTATATATTAATATATAATTTAAAATTAATATATAAAGTAGTGCAATATAAATTTATAAAATAACGGAAAATAGAAAATAGAAAATAGAAAAATACAATTTAAATAATTTAAATAATTTAAATAATTTAAATATTTGGTGTTATCATGGGAGTACAACTTAACGAATTAATTTCAAAAAAATCAATTTCAAAAAAAGAGCTTAACAATAAAAAAATTGCAATTGATGCTATGAATGTAATTTATCAATTTTTATCCAGTATAAGGTTGAGAGATGGGACGCCTTTGAAAAATAGTAGCGGAGAAGTAACTTCTGCCTATAACGGTATATTTTATAAAACCATCAATATGCTTGAAATGGGTTTAACACCGATATGGGTTTTCGATGGTCAGGCTCATGAATTAAAAGAAGTTACACGAGAAGAAAGGCGTAAAACGAGACAAAAAGCACTTAGTGAATACCTTGTTGCAAAAAAAGAGGAAGACACTGAAAAAATGCAAAAATTTGCAAAGAGAATGAATTATTTGGATACAAATATGATTTTAAATTGCAAAAGACTTTTGGATTTAATGGGAGTACCCCATTTAACGTCTGGTTCCGAAGGAGAAGCCCAATGTGCAGAAATAGTAAAAAATGGAGATGCTTTTGCAGTTGTTAGTCAAGATTATGACTCATTACTATACGGTGCGGACAAAGTAATAAAAAATATGACTAGCTCTGGCTCCAAAGAATTAGAATACATAGAATTAAGTGAAGTTTTAGAAGAACTGGGCGTTACTCGTAGTCAATTGATTGATATGTCAATTTTAATAGGTACGGACTACAATCCAAAAGGTGTTAAGGGATTAGGTCCTAAAAAAGCTCTTGATATAGTTAAAAATAATCAGATGGAAAAATACGTGCCTGAGATAGAAAACTATTCAGAAATTAGAAAAATATTTGATAAGCCAGAACTTTCAGAATACAAAAAAGGCGATTTAAAATTAAAAAGACCGGATTTAGAAGGAATTTTTAAATTTTTAGTTGAAGAAAATGATTTTTCAGAAGATAGGGTTAAATCGTCATCTGAAAAATTGGACGGACTGATTAAAAATAAATTATCACAGAGTAGTATAGACAGTTGGTTTTAAATTTTAAGCCTTATATCTTATACATAGATAGTTTAATATAGGTAATTCAATATATTTCATATAATCGATTTATAATAAAATAATAAAATAATACTAAAATATTTTAAAAATTTAAATAACTTAATTAATTTAAAAGAATGACACTAAAAGGTGTTAATATGCCAGTATATATAAATGGAAAATCTTCTTCAGTACCATTATTTTTAAAAATAATCTTTTGGATAGGGTTACTTTTATTAATTCCGTTTATTATAGCAGGAATTTTCGTATTATTCGGATATTTCACAATAAAATGGATTTATAAAAAACTTACCAAGGTAGATAGAAAACTTAAGACTAAGAAAATTAAAATTTACGAAAGCGAAGAAGAATTTAATAATTCAAAAAGCTCCAGTTCATTTTTTGGAGAATTTAAAGACTTTATAAATTCACTTAATCTTAAAAGATTTTTAAATCCTTTTGGAAATTCAAAAGGTACTAAAATCGATGAAAATGAAAATATGGACGAATACGTAAGTTTTGAAGAATTTAACGGTACTAATGATACTAATATTAGTAACAATACCAATAATAAAAATACTGAAAAAGATACAGTTACCCCCATAAAAATTGAAAAATTTGAAACTGACGATAGCATTGAAATTAACATATCAAATAAAAATATTGATAATGACAATAATAAAATAGACACAGATAAGGATATTAAAATAACAAATAATGTAGAAAATAAAGAAACTATCGAATTTGATAATTTAGATCATAAAAAATTCGTAGAATATTTAAAATCAAATGGACTTATTGAGAAAAATGGTGCATTGTACTTGTTTGATAAATCAGTCTATGCAGTATACCAAGATTCATATCCTGTTAACGAATTAGTGTCTATTTATGAAGAAAAGCCAGAAACCGATATTGTAATATTGGGGCTTAAAGGAAAACCGTCAGAACCTAAAAAGGTATATAACATACCTACTAAAATAACAGAAAATAAAATGAAATTAGAAGATTTAGAAGAATTTGAGATTAAATTATAGTATTCGATTAAATACATTGATTTATCTCCTATTTTATTTTTTTAATATTTTTTAATATTTTTATTCATTTTTAACTATATTTAATTGTTTAACTTTTGGTTTTAAATAAGATATATATAGTTAAACGATTATTATCTAATTACAAGTTACAATAATATGCTAAGACACGTTAGCATATGTTATATAAACACGGCACTAATCAATAACAAAGATTATAACTTAGTGTAGGAAATGGTGAGAACTATGGCAAGAAAAAGAAGAGTAGAAGCAAACCCGTTTAAAGAAATGCCGTCCATATTATATCCTGATGAATTAATGGACAAAGCATACTTGCGAGCTGAAAAATTAGCTGGGGAATTAAGGACTACAACTAGAGGATTAAGTACCCCTAAATCAAGAATTATTGAAGATAACAAAATTAGGGTTATTTCATCAGTTTTATCAGATAATTTAATAAAAATTGTTGAAAAAACGCCATCAGTTGACAATTTACAGCCATTTTATAGGGAAATATTGGAAATTATGGTGGGAAGTGACGAATTTAAAAAATCACTTGCTGCAATTCAATGGGCTTCAGATATAATCAAAAGATTAGGTGTACAATATTCAAGAAGAGCTAAAAAAGCTAAATCTCCACAGGATGCTTCATTCTACAGGAAACAGTTTGTAGGTAGAGTTTCTTCAATTATAAAACAGATTTACCCTAATTTGGCATTTTTAGGTGTTGCACAAAACAAATTAAAGAATATACCAACAGTTAAGGATTTACCTTCAATAGTTATTGCAGGATACCCTAACGTAGGTAAATCTACATTATTAAGAACCCTTACAGGCGCAGAACCAGAAGTAAACACTTACCCATTTACTACAAAAGGTTTAAACATCGGATATACTGAAGAAGGAATCCAGGTTGTTGATACACCAGGTGTTTTGGATAGACCTATCTATGAAAGAAACGATATTGAGCTTCACGCGGTTATTGCGATAAACTACTTGTCTGATGCTTTAATTTACGTTATAGACCCTACTGAACATTGCGGTTTTACAGTTGACGCACAGATGAGCTTACTCAAGGAAGTAGAAAAGACTTTTAGCGTTCCGGTAATTGTTGCTATGACAAAATCCGATTTAGAAAATGTGGATATGGATGAAGACAAAATCGCAAGAATTGAAGATATGGAAAAAGAATTAGAAGACTTTAACGTTGTTAAGGTTTCATCCATCAATAAAGAAGGTATAGAATCTTTAAAATTCGAAATTCTTGAAACAATTGATAAAATAGGATTATCTGAATTAATAGAACAATAAAATTTATTTATTATCTATTATCTATTATCTATTATTTTTTTATTATTACATTTATTTTTTTATTTTTTTATTAGTTTTAATATTTTATTCTTTTTTATGTACTTCTTATTTTATTTTTAATATTTTTATTTTCAATATTCGTTAATTTGTATAACATTAATATATACCGTAAAAATATAATATATATTATATGAAAATTATATTGTACGAAAATATTGTATGGGAATATAAAATAAGTAAATTAAGAAAAATAACACAAAAATACGGGTAAACTTCGATATTGAGGAGGGGGTCCTTTTGAAGCTATCTCTTGAAGAAGGTACTTTTGCAGTACATGAAACAAGGCAAATTTTGAAGAATTATTTAAACGGTACGGATTACTCTATATCTAATGCTCCGAAAATATTTAGTGAGACTAGAGGGGTTTTTATATCTTTATACACTCAGTCCGACAATAACTTGCGAGGATGTATTGGAATACCAGAACCTGTTATGCCCCTTAAAGATGCCTTAAAGGAAGCTGCAATTAGTGCTGCAGTCCACGACCCACGTTTTACACCCATAACACGTGATGAATTAAAGAAAATAGATATAGAAGTTAGTATATTGACACATCCTCAACTTTTGGACGTCGAAAACCCAATGGACTATATAAAAAAAATGAGCATAGGTAAACACGGTTTGATTATTGAGTTTGGTACATATCGAGGGTTATTACTACCCCAAATTGCAAAAGAATATAATTGGAGTAAAAAGCAGTATCTTTCGAATTTGTGTACTAAAGCAGGTATGCACCCCACTGCATGGTTAGAATATGATGTCAACATCTATTCATTTGAAGCACAGGTTTTTAGGGAATTAAAACCTGAAGGTATGGTTACGGAACGTTTAGATTTTAGGGGCTGTGGGTTAGATAAGAAATTATAAAAAATTATAATAAACTATAATAAACTATAATAAATTAAAAAATTAAAAAATTATACGAAATTATAAATAATAAAAATAGATATAACCAAATATCATGAAATTGAATAATGTAAGGTGAGTAATTTGGATTTTGAAAGTGATGAATTGAAAAAATATACTGTAATTGATGAAAATAAGTTAAAAGTTAAAAAAGTAGTTTGTAAGTTCTGTAATCATGAATTTGAAGCAGTTGGCTCTAAAACAATATGTGAAATATGTGAAAAAATCCAAGAAATTTAATTAAGTTGAATAACTTATTTTAAATAACTTATTTTGATTAAATTATGTTAAATAAATTATTTTAAGTAAATTTAGATTTTCCCCAATGCGTTTAAGAATTTTTTAGTCTTCTTTTTCTTAATGTTATTGTATTCTTTTAATTTTGCAATATCGAAAGGCTCACAGTCTAATTTTTTAGTTATATCTTCAAGATTGCAAATAATTTTTAAGACTGATTCTATTTCAGATTTAGAGTAACCATAGTTTTCTACAAGATCCCAATCGTAAGCCAAATACAATAAAATACCACCAGTTAATTTTATCGGTAAATCATACTTTGGGAATTCCTTTTCCAATATTAGTTTGTAGTTTAAAACTTTTTTATGGTCATTTTTGAGCCTTAACCATGCTAATTGAGATTTTGAGGGGGTTACCAATATCGAAGGGAATAAATTTGAACGTGTCCTTTCATCTGCCGTGTTATTTAAGTAATATTTCAATAAATCATTTGATAAATAAGATAGTGGAACATTTAAACAGGCGTCTTCAAATATGGCATTCTCAACTTCAAGAGATTTTTCGAGACATTTTAAAGGTTTTCCGTCCTTATATAATCCGCAATCTTCCAATTTAGAAATTAATTGTAATTTTTTAAATTTTAACTCATTTATTTGCCTAACATCTATGATACCACCGTCACAGTCGGCACGCTCATAATTTTGACAAATTTGCTTGTACTGACTTATTAAGGATAATTCGCTCATGTTTAACATTTTTGAAATGTTTTTTAATATTTTATCCCCAATTAGTGACTGGTAAGTGTGCAGATAAGATAAAGCTAGAATTTTTTTAACGTATTGGTCGTTTAAAAGCTTACTTTTTGTATAATTCTTTTTTATAGAGGTTATTATCGCGTCTCCATACGTATCCCGAATATATTTTTCATAATCTTCTTCTTCGACTTTAATACGCTTAAATTTTCTCCGTCCATTTTCCTTTATAACAATAGATAATGTTGTAGAGCTTAAAGTAGATTTACCTTCCGAATTTAAGATTGTTAGGAATTTTTTGTAAGTTTTGACTACGTAATGAGGCAATTGTAATAAAAATTCTTTGTAAGAGCCATCGTAGGGTAAATTACATATTAAATCTAAATTTCCGGAGTCCTGTAAGTTACCGATTGCTATTTTATGGGAAACTATGGCATACTTAACACGTTCGAGCGAGCCCTTTTTTTCATCGACTACGCGTCTTAAATAAGATGAATAATTCAATATATCGTATATATCGTCTTCTTCACCACCGTTTAGTCTACCAACACCTATATATGGAGTATCAAAACCTTTTAACTCCATTTTTTCCCTATAATCTTCTAAAATTACCAAGTTTTTTTCTAAATCATTTAAAAGTTGCTTTTCATTTGAATAAATACTATATTTATCAAAATTTTCAAATTTATTGGGTTTATATTCGGTATTGTTTTTATTGTTTTTATTATCTTTATTATCTTTATTATCTTTATTATCTATGGTATTTTCTACATCTGTGTCATTTTCATCTTTTAAATTATCAAATTCTACATTATCAAATTTATTAAGTGGATTATCATCATTTAAAATACTTAAATTATCGTATACAGTACAATATACCTTTAAATTTAAATCCGCCAAGCTATCTAAAAATTCATTACATTCTAAGATTAATGTACTGCTATCCATAATTTCACTTTGCGTCCTGTTGTCATATTATGCGAGTATATGTTGTAATTTATAATTATAATTTATAATTATAATTTATATGGGTTATAATTTATAGTTTGTAGATTAAATTATAGTTTAAAGCATAGTTTACACGTTATAGTTGACCCTATAATTAAACTATAGTGTTAATTTTGAATAAATTTGCTAAAAATGTATTATATTCCTTTAAAAATAACATAATACATAAACCGTAAAAATAGGTTATATTAAAGTAGTATTTAGTAATTTAATTAGATATTGTTTTATAGTTTATATAGTTATCACTAGTTTAGTATTTTATATTTGTATATCAACATATTTATATTTATTCATTATCAAATTTTTTATTTATTATTTTATTTATTATTTTTATTTATTATTTTAAATTCTTTCGATATACTTATCCTTTAAAATTTCCCCTTCTTCGGGATTTACGTACTTAGGATAAGTTATTATTTTTCGTAAGTTACCTTCTACGATATTGTACAATAATTCATCAACCGATTTGTACTTTCTTGGGCAATATGCGTATAATCTATCTTCTTTCACGAAATATTTTGGATTATGTGCTATAAAATTATCAACACCTTTGGGTGAGTAAATAGGAGGTCCCATTTTACACATTACGTCAGGCATTTCGGAAATTAAGAATTCCCAAGATATATAACAGAAACTTTCATTTGCATGGTTTGAAAATCTTACAATGGTAAAGTCATTGTCCTCAAATATGTGAGAAATACTCTTTTGTAGCCTATCCATTTGCGGATATATGATATCGTCCACTATTTCAGGATTTCTAGGTATTTTTAAGCATAATTCATAACCTTTTTCCCTATCATTTATGTTATTTAGCACTTTTTTATCATAATCATAGAAATATTCGATATTTGGATTTTCTAAAAATTTTCTAGAGTAAAGTACAAATTTATAGAAATTTTCAGTACTTAATGCGGCTGCTACGTTTCTATCTAAATCCGATGGATCATAAACAATTAATGGTTGATTTTTATAATCTTTATTATCCAAAAATTTGTATTCTTTTAATTTTATGATGTTGGAATTATTTTCATCTAAATTATTTAAATTTATTAAACTTATATTGGCGTAATGTTCATTGAAATAAATATTTGGATTTTTTAAATATTCTGTATTCCATTCTGGGCTTTTTATGTTGTATATCTCCAAAATATCCGTTAAAAGTATTTTCTTACCTGCTTTCCACATTCTAGCGGAATCCAATAGATTTATAAAGCCACCATAATAATAAATCAATAATTCACATAGGTAACCTGAAAAGCCAGCAGTTTTTAAATCAGAACCATAAAGTCCTATGCCCTTTAAAAACCTTTTTAAGATTATTACATCGTCAGTTATTGCATTGCTAGAGCAAGCTTCATATCTTTTATAGGCATTCAACAAAAATTCGTTATGTAATGGCGTCCTATCAACTGAAGATATAAGTTTTTCGCCCCATTGGATATCATAGCAAGGTACGAGGTCTAATGAAAATTTATCAATTTTTGCAGTGATATAAGGATGTTCTGCGTATTTTATCCAATATTTTCCATTTAATTTTTTTACAAGTTCCATTCCAAAATTTAAACCGATTTCCTTTAATTCTTCTCTATCAGTATTTTTCTCAAATTTTAAAAAAATATCGATATCGTGGTCATTTTTTAGATTGGTACCCCTAGCAGTCGAACCCACCCGTACAACATTTAAAATAGGGTATTCTTTCATTTTATTTATTGTATCAATGACCTTTTTTGAAAAAGTAGTTAAATGAGTCTTTTCATCTTCGCAGGGTTTAACATCCTTTAAAACTTCATTTAAGATACTTTGTATTTTTTGCATTTTTTGCACTTTTGCACTTTTATCGGAATTTAAATTTTTATGAACCATGAAATCACTCTTAAATTATTTTAAATTATTTTAAATTACATTAAATTATCTTAAATTATTTTAAATTACATTAAACTATTTGAAAATTAGGGTTATATATTATTTTATACACACATATAGCGATACGGATAAATTGACTAATATATGGATTAAAATTAAAAGTAAAATTAAAAGTAAAATAAACGATAATAAGCTTATTAAATATTTAAAGAATGTATTTTTATATTTTAAAATATTGAGGAGTATCTCGAGAATTAATCCGTATTAGGGTATTAAATTAGTAATAAACTAAATAATACACTAAAACAACTTAGTTACGAACTAAACCTTTGGAATCTCCTGCATTTATTTTATGGAGACCGTCTTCAGACGTTGTGCTTAACTTATCTGCTGACTTTGTATTTATATATTTAAAAGCATTGTCTGCAAGTCTTTTAGATAGGTTATCAGGGATTGCTTCGTCTTTTTCAGATAAACCTTCTGCAATACATGCTGCAAGTAAAAATATAGCTGCTCTTTGTTCTGTTTTTAATTTGTGGATGTGGTGAGGTTTTACATCTAATTTTTCATAGATTTCATAGTATTCACATTTATTTTGGTCAGGCATTATTTCTTTGAATACATGTACAAAAAATTGATGAAGTTCCATTAGTTGTTCTTTATGCATATTTTCTCCCATATACTGGTTATTACATTAAATACACGATTAAACTACAATTATCCGAATATAACTCAATATTACATAATGTATACAAGGTACTAGTATAAGATTGTACGATTATGTTATTAGGGCATTAAGTTACGTAGGAATAAATCTAACAATCGAATAGATACAAATAAATAATAATTTCTAAATTTATAGTTTTATGCTAGTTTTAACGTTAATTATAATTTTAAATTAATTTTAAATTAATTAGAATTAAATTTGAATTAATTAGAATTAAACTTAATTTTTATATAAAACTACACTTATATGATTATATTTTTATAAGAATAAATAGTTTTTGGGACTATTTTGTCGATTATTTTTCATATGTCCGCTATTTTTCTTATTTTTGACTTATTATTCTAATATTTATTTATTTTTTAATAAGTATATTATGTCGTTAATTTTATAAATATATTAGCAATATGTCAACAATATAACTATTCCTATAATTATTTCCCTTTATCATATATAAAATAACTGCAAGAATTAATTATATGCACTCGATTGTGATTTAACAGTAAATTAAACTTTATAACGACCATATTAGTTATAATGGGTAAAAGTTTAGTAACTTTTTTGATTTTTAAATTTTTTTTTAGAATTTTTTACATTTTTGCGAAATTTTGTTAAATTACATCAAATAAATATAAATAATAAGTTTATATACATTTGATGTACTTAATATCTCATGATATTTTAAAATTATTAACTTATTATATGTATTAAAATTATTAGCTCTAGATTTATTAAAATTTACTAGGATTTCTAATTATTTAGGTGATGGCATGATATTACTTGCACTACCAAACAAAGGAAGAATTTCAAAACCAGTTAATGAAATATTAGAAAAAGCGGGTTTAAAAATAACCGTTAGAGGAAGAAGCTTATTTGCAAACACTGTTGACGACGAAATAAAAGTAATGTTTGCGAGAGCGAAAGATATTCCTGAATTTGTAGCCGATGGCGTTGCAGACGTTGGAGTTACGGGCTACGATTTAATGTTGGAAAGGGATACTGAAGATAAAATTGATACACTTCTTGATTTTAAATTTGGAAGCGCTAGATTAGTTATCGCATCCCCAGAAAATTCTGAAATAAACAGTCTTGAAGATATTAAAGACGGAATGAAAATAGCTACGGAATTCCCTTGTTTAACCAGAAAATATTTGGAGAAAAAGGGTTTAAACCTTGAAATAATCGAGTTAAGTGGTGCTACAGAAATAGCTCCATTTATTGGGATTGCCGATTTAATTTGTGACTTAACATCTACAGGTACAACCTTAAAATTAAACAGACTTAAGGAAGTTTGTGAAGTAGTTTCATCAACGACGAGACTTGTAGCAAATAAAAACGCTCTTGAAGATGAGGAAAAAGCTAGAAAAATAAGCGAATTGATGAATGCAATAAGAAGCGTTATGTATGCACAATCTAAAAGGCTTATCATGTTAAACGCGCCAAAAAGTAACGTAGAAGAAATTATAAAGGTTATTCCAGGTATGAATGGACCTACAATCTCCGAAGTAAAATCATATCAAAATACCGATGTGCCAATGGTTGCAATACAAGCTGTTGTAGAGGAAAATCAGATATTTACAATCGTTAATCAGTTGGAAAAATTAGATGGAAGAGATATTTTAGTTGTACCAATTGAAAGAATTATAAACTAAATTATTTTTCTATTTTAATATTTTATTGCTGTATTAATATTTTATTACCATTCTAATTATGATATTGTTGGATTGTTGGATTGTTGGATTATTGTACTATTCTTTTATTATGTTATTATACGTTAATAAATTAAAATGGATAGATTTATTTAAATTTAAATAGTATAACTTATATAAACGTAAAAACGTATAAAGTGTATAGAATAATGAAAATTTAAAATTTATAAAATTTATAAAATTAATATTGATACATTCGGTGGAAAAATGAGCGATGATTTGTCAATGAAATGTGGACTTGAAATTCACGTACAAGTGGATACAAATTCAAAATTATTTTGTATGTGCCCTACAAACTACAAAGATGTAGAACCAAACACGAACGTATGTCCTGTATGTATGGGTCATCCAGGTGCAAAACCAATGCCACCTAACAAAGAAGCAATCGATGTTGCAATTATGGTTGCTAAAATGTTAGGCTGTGAAATGGTTTATGATAAAGATATCTATTTCCAAAGGAAACATTACAACTACCCTGATTTACCAAGCGGATATCAAAAAACTTCCGTACCTATTGGAGTAAAAGGTAACTTCTTAGGCGTTGAAATTACAGAAGTTCACTTGGAAGAAGACCCTGGGCAATATAAACCTGATTTAGGTACTGTAGACTACAACAGGAGCGGTACTCCATTAGTAGAGATAGTTACCGAACCAGATATGAAAAGCCCTGAAGAAGCAAGGGAATTCTTAAGACAGTTAATGAGATTGTTTAGATACATTGGTCACCTTAGGGGAGAAGGTACCATGAGAGCAGATACAAACATATCCATTAATTACAACGGCGTTCAAGGTAAAAGAGTTGAAGTTAAAAACGTTAACTCAATAAAAGGTGTTTTCAAAGTATTAAAGTATGAAATCATCAGACAAAAGAACGTATTAAGAAGGGGCGGAGAAATTAAAATGGAAACAAGGGCTTTTATGGAAGCTCAGATGATTACAAAGTCCATGAGAAGCAAGGAAACCGCTGACGATTATAGGTACGTTCCTGACCCGGATATACAACCTATCGTATTAGACCATGGATGGGTTGAGATAGTTAAAGAAAGAATGCCTGAAACTCCTATCGACAAGGAAAAAAGATTTGTTGAAGAGTATGGTATTAAAGAAGATGACGCTAAAGTTTTAGTTTCAGACCTTGAACTTGCAGATGTGTTTGAAAAAGTAGTTTCACACTTTGGAGCAGATGAAAAAAGCATTGCTTTATCTGTAACATGGATTAGAAACGAATTAAAAAGAGTTCTTACGTACAATAAAGTTGATTTCGTAGATAGTGGATTAACAACCGAACAAATCGTTGAGTTAATCGAATCAATCACCAACAAAACCATTAGCCAGAAAATCGGTAAAAGAATTATCGAATTAATGGTTGAAAACAAGGGTGAAAAGTCACCGAAACAAATTATTGCGGAAGAAGGTCTTACCGTTGTGGGTGACGATAGCGAATTAGAACAATTCTGTGAAGAAGCTATTAAAAATAGTACTGTAGCGGTTGAAGATTACAAATCTGGAAACAATAAAGCTCTTAACTCAATTGTTGGGCAAGTTATGAAATTAACACGTGGTAGGGCAGAACCTGGAAAGGTTGTAAAAATATTGAAATCTAAGTTAGATTAAATTAGATTAATTATCTGCCATTACTATCAATTTTCATCTTTTTTTAAAATTTTGTGTAATTGTATAATTATATAGTTGTATAAAAATATAAATACTTCAAACACATATTATTGTCATTAATTTTGGTTTTATTTTATACAATAGAAATTTAAAAACTTATTATAATTCTGAATATATTAAACTTAAAAAATACAATATTAAAATATGTAAATAGGTAAATTAATAGATTTAGAAATTAAAATAAAAATAACAATAAAAATTAATATTAAGATTAAAAATTAATATTAAAAATGTAACACATGCGTTAATGGTGAAATTATGGAGATATCTGTTATAGGGGCTTCCGGTAAAATTGGTTCACAACTATCATTTTTATTGGCACGTGAGAAATACATTAAAAATATTAACCTTGTGGCTCGTGAAAAATCATTGAATATGCTTGAAGGCGTAAAAATGGATATCTATGATGCTTTAGCAGCTTCTGGGCGAGATGCTGAAATAAAAATTCATAGTGATACAGAAATTGAAAATTTATGTAACAGTGATATGATAATTGTAACATCCGGGGCTAAACGTAACGGCAATATGTCCCGTTTGGATTTAGCAAAGACTAACGCCAAAATTATAAAAAATTATTCAAAAGAGATTGCGAAGCACTGTGATACTAAAATATTTATGGTATCTAATCCGGTAGATGTAATGACATACAAAGCACTAATGGAAAGTGGATACGATAAAAGCAAGGTGTTTGGGTTAGGTACGCACTTGGATTCGATGCGTTTTAAGGTGGCAATCGCTAAATTTTTTGATGTCCATATAGATGATGTTAGGGCGAGGATTGTTGGTGAACATGGCGACAGTATGGTACCGTTGATAAGCTCTGCAGCTATTGGTGGTATCCCAGTGCGTAGATTACCGAATTATGAAAATTTCCCTTACTATGATATCTTAAATAGTATAAAAACACACGGGAAACGTATAAATGGGTTAAAAAACGGCTCTGAATATGGTCCTGCGTCTGCAATAGTTAATATTGTTAAATGTATGGCGAACAATGATAGGAGATTATTAACGTTATCCACATTTCTCGAAGATGAAATAGAAGGTATAGAAGGTAATGCCTGTGTAGGAGTACCAGTAAAAGTTGGTAAAAAAGGAATCGAAGAAATAATACCAATTAAAATGGAAGATTGGGAATACAACTCGTTTAAAAAATCTGTAGATGTACTTAGGGATTACTGCAAATCTGTTGCAGATATCTAATTTACAGAATATTAACTTAAAAAAGCTAAAAATCAAAAATCAAAAATCAAAAAAGTTAGAATTTATTTTTTATTTTATTTTTTATTTACTACTTTATTAATATATTATTATAGTACTATTTTACTTTATTATTTTATTACTACTTTATTATTTTATTATTTTATTATCTTAAAACGTTTGTTAATTCTTCAACAGCTTGGTCTAATAATCCATTTCTGTTTTGAACGATTTTAACAGTAGCTCCTGTTAAAACACCGTATGACATTGCCGCACATCTGTTCATAAATTGGTGTTGTTCGATTGTTGAAGCTGAATCAATGTCTCTAACTCTTGTTTCGTCGCCCATTCTTCTCATTAAGATTTCATCACCGGTTGTTTCTACAACGATTATTAAGTCAGGGTTTAATTCGTTCAATACCCATGATGGCAATCCTGGTAAGTAACCTTTAGGTGTTGATACAGTACTGTGGGTGTCTACTGCTACAGGTGATTCTTTAGCCATCTCTGCTATTTTTCTACCTGCCATCTTTTGAATTCTTTTTTGGGTTTCAGGGTCCATTTTTCTCATTTGGTCTCTATCAGATACTAAGTTTTCTTCCTTTGCAACTTCAAACATTACGGAACCAAAGCTAACCATTTTGTAGTTTACGCCTTCTTTTCTTAAGTTATCCATAGCCAATTGTGATGATGTGGTGCTACCAACGCCAGGTACTCCAGTCACTACTACAACTTTATTTTTCATTTAATCACCGTTTTAAAAATTTTAAAAATTTTAAATATCCTCAAATTTAGATATATACGTCATACGACATTTAGTATATCTATTATTTATTCAACCCACTTATATATTTAAATCTCAATATATAAAAGTTACCCTAAATTGAATAAAAATTATACCATGTTTTAAAAAATTGTAAAAAATGTTAATTTTAAAAATATAATTTTTTAATTAGGAGATTATATTTGTAAAAAACATTTGAAAAATAAAAATAAAAATAAAAATTTTAAATATGTAATATGTATTTTTGTGTTTAAATATATTAATTACTATTTTGGTATACTCGATAAAACTTTTAAGTTTTATCAACTTAGTTATTTACTACTTTAACGCCTGAAGATGTCCATTCTACATAAATAGGTTCTTCAGGAACTTCTTCAAGTGTTTTAAAGTATTCTACGGCAGCTTGTGTACCGAATCTATCTGAACCAGCAAGTAATACAATGTTGTATTCAGTTACTATACCAGTTCCTTCTGACTTAATAGTCATCATTTGTATGGTACCTTTATTTTCTCCAGGGTTTGAATTTGTAATTGAAACTGGGAATTGGTTCATATATTCTTTTGTTAATGCGTTTGCCAAAGGACCGCCAACGATAATTGTATCATCGTCTATTTTAAGACCTTCTGTACATTCGCAAACTGAACTTTTTAATGATTTTGCATAGTCTTTATCGAGATTTGCATAAACTATTTTTGAACCTGAAATCATACTACTTGTTGTAATTGAATCTGAGGTACTGTGATGTCTACTTCCCCTATTATTTGATGAACTAGAGGAACCAGATGATGTAGTAGGTAAGGTTTTCTCAAATTCAACGTCAACTTCAGGGTCTTGTAATAAAGTTAATTCTAACTCTCTAGCACCATCATTATCTAAGAGTTTATACCAACCAAATTCTGACTTCTCAGTTGTTATAGCGTGTTTTTTATCGTTAACTTTAATTGATACTCCTTTTACGGTAAAGTCACTTAATGGTATTCTAAATATAACATATCCTTTTTTGGTGGTGTTATTTGCAATAAATTTAAGGTTTGCTGAAACTTTGTTTGAATTTACAGTCATTTCTGAAGTAACGTTTGTAACGTTAAATCCATTGTTTAAAACTTTTGCATCAGCCATTGCTTCTTTAATTTTATTTAATGAGTCTTGAGCTTCAGCGGAAGTTTTTAAGGTAGTTTTTAATTCTTTAGCTTTCTCATTAGACTTTTTAAGTTTTATGATTAGCTCTTTTGAAATATTTGTTGAAACATTTTTCATTACCGGAATTTCTAAAGTTTCATTGTTTAAGTTAATTGATGTAACATTGAAACCTTCTTCTTCTTCGGTTGTTACGTTACTAATGTTTATTTCATCCCAAACATCAGCACTAATGTTAATGTTTTTTAATGCTTCTTTAACTGTATCGTTACTTACTAATTTAACTGAGAAGTTATATTCTTCAGTTGTGTTTTCATTTCCTAATGTATCTTTAGCAGTTATTGTAAATAAGTATGTACCGTTTGTTAATCCTGCAATAGGGTTGCTTTGATAAACGTTACCTTTAAGGGATAATGTTTCAGCAGGTAATGAAGCTCCATCTACCGGTGTGATTATAGCTTTGACTGTATCGATATTTTCATCGTTAACTACCGCTTTAATAATTATATTTTTATCGTCGATGAAAACATGATCGTTTACAGGTCTTACCCCACTAAATGTAGGTGCTTCTGCATCTACTACGTAAATAACTTCTTCAGTAGCTTCATTTCCAAGATTGTCTTGAGCTACTACAGTTAAGTTGTTTTTATTTC